>JBGOTX010000226.1:0-4273 GCA_041476705.1 Candidatus Zixiibacteriota bacterium | reverse complement strand
TATCGAAAAGCCCGGCCTTTGTTTATGAAGCTGTTTCTAGACCGCAATAAGACGCTCCTGCCGCGGGTGGATGTCATCTACCTGCTTACCCGCCTCATGATTTTCATGGGTTTTGGGGTGTACTACGCGCTGGGGCAGTTCAGCCAGCATGATGACCTGACGCTCGCTCTGGTGACCGGACTTTTCGTCGCCCAGCTGGGAGTCTTTCTCTGGGCTTTGCGCGGTGGATTCGACCTCAAGCTGGCCTACCTCTCCGCGATTTGCTTCGACCTGATGTTCATTCCGCTCTTCATCTATTTCACCGGCGGCGTGGAATCATCCATGTTCGTCCTGTACTATCTGACTGCCTCGGTGTCGGCGTACGTCCTGACGTTTTGGCTCGCGACCGCGGTGTCAGCGACCATCACGGTGACCTATTTCTGGCTCTGGGTGGGCGATCTTCAGATGGAAAGTTTGTTCGGTTTCACCATGCGGATCGGCACCATGTGGGTTGTCTTTCTGGTGATTGCGTACGTGTCCGACTACTTGCGGCGCTCCGAAGTGCGGCTGGTGAAGTTGTTCGACACACTCAATCTTCGGACCTCGGAACTTGAGAAATCCCAGGCGCAACTTGAAATGATCTACGAAAACACCCGCACCATGGCGGCCCTGCTGGAGCCGGAGGCGGTGGTGCGCGAGGTCGTGCGGATCATGAGCAGTACACTGGGATACCAGCACTGCGGCATTATCTTCTGCCACAAGTCGGGCGAATTCTACTGGCGGGCGAGGTCCTCCGACAACCACGCCAATTTCCATTTGAAGGCCATCCCCCTTGAGCGGACCGAATTGGTACGCAAAATTTCGGCCATGCAGGAGCCGGTGCGACTCAAAGATGTCGTAGGCCGATTTGACTATGCCGCTTTGCATGCAACGGCCCGATCAGCGGTGCTGGTACCGATGGCCGCGCACGGCCAGGTTCAGGGCGTGCTGGTGGCTGAAGCCGAAGCATTCGACGTATTCACGGATCGGGACGTTCAACAACTCACGATCGTCGCCCGTTCGGCCGCGCTCGCCTTGGAAAACGCCGAACTGCACAAACGGACCGCCGAATTGACGATCATCGATGAATTGACTGAAACCTACAATTACCGGTATTTCGTCCAAAAACTGCAGGAAGAAAAGAAACGCGCCTTGCGTTACAAGCTTCCACTCTCGATTATTATGGTGGATATCGACTGGTTCAAGAAGCTGAACGACTCCTACGGCCATGAGGTGGGAAACAAAGTGTTACGCGAATTGTCCCGGGTGGTGAAGGGGTGTATTCGCGACGTGGATATCTACTGCCGGTACGGCGGCGAGGAATTCGTGGTAATTCTGCCGCAGACTCCGCAGAGCGAAGCGGCCGTGATCGGAGAGCGAATTCGGTCTCAGGTGGAAACTACGATCGTTGAAGTGAGCGAAGGGAGCAAAGTCAAGGTAACCGTCTCCGTGGGAGTCAGTTCGTATCCGGAAAACGGCAAATCACACGAGGATCTGGTGTCGGTGGCCGATCAGGCCTTGTACCGCGCCAAAGACTCGGGGAAGAATCTCGTATGCATAGTGTAGCATTTCGGCTGTCCGCACACCACAGCCAATAAGGGGAGAAGGCTATGGTAGACAGAAAACATGAACGTGGATTGGGCCAGTTGTTCGTGGTGGGGTTTCCCGGACCCGAACCGCCCCGGCCGTTCCTGCAGTTTGTCGCTGAGGAACAAATCGGTGGGGTGATCCTTTTCGAGGAGAACTGCCCATCGCATCAGATTACCAGCCAGAATATCGAGCGGCTCCGCGCTCAGAGCCGGACGCATCAGCTCATGGTGGCGATCGATCAGGAAGGTGGGCGGGTGAGTCGACTGCGTGGCGCGCCGGCCGAAATTCGCTCGGCTGAGGCGTATGCCAATGAGTCCGGTCTGGAGCATTTCCGCGAAGACTACAGTCGGTCGGCCGTCTACATGGAATCGCTCGGCATCAATTTGAATCTCGCCCCCGTAGCCGACATCTACCTGAATGAACACAACTCGGCGCTCAAGGGGCGGTGCTTTGGCCGAACCGCCGAACAGGTCAGCTCATTCGTGCGCGTGGCGGTCGAGGTCGCGACGCAGAGCGGCCTGCTGTCCTGCCTGAAGCATTTCCCCGGATTGGGTGCGGCTGACCTGGACCCGCATATCACCACACCCCGTCTGAAGTTCAATGAGATCGTCTGGACGATGCGCGAAATGGCGCCGTTTGCGGCCGGTATTGAAGCCGGGGCCGATATGATCATGACCACCCATGTTGTGCTCGAGCCGCTCGATACCACGATTGTCACCGGTTCGGCCAAAATAATCAGTGAACTGCTTCGCACCCGCGCGGCGTTCGATGGGCCGATCATTACCGACGATTTGCTTATGGACGGAGCCGCGCCGCTTGGATCGATCGGCGAGCGGGCGGTGGCGGCCTTTCAGGCCGGACACGACCTGCTCCTGTTTGGCCGTGATTATGAATCGGCTATGGCCGCGTATGACTATTTTGTTGAGGCCTGTCGTCGGGACGAAATTTCCGCCGACCGAATATCTTCGTCGCTTGAGCGGGTGGCCGGAATCAAATACAAACTGCGCCGTTCCCTCATTGGATAACGGCATGCTTCGACCATTGATGGACAGGAAGTCCCTGGTCGTACTCGGACTCAATTCCGGAACCTCCGCAGACGGACTTGATCTGGCTGTCGTCAAGATTGCCCGCGAGGCCGCCGGCCGCTCCGGAGCGAATCGATGCCAATTAATGGCCGGTCACACCGTACGCTATCCCGATAAGATTCGTCAGGTGATTTTGGCGGCCGCCGATACCATCGATGCGCCGATCAACGAGATCATCCGACTGGACAACCTGCTTGGCCAGTTTTTTGGCCGAACAGCGCGGGCGTTTATCGCCCGGCTGGCCAAACAGGGAATCACGGTGGACGCCGTCGCGTCACACGGCCAGACGGTGCGGCACTTGCCCCGGCCAACCACAATGGCCGGCTACACGGTGCGCGGGACGCTTCAGCTCGGCCTACTGGCCCACATCGCCGCCCTCACCGGCAGAGTGACGGTGGGCGACTTTCGTCAGGGAGATATTGCCCTCGGCGGCGAGGGTGCGCCGATCACACCTGCGGCCATGGCGGAATTATTTACCCATCCGGTACAAACCCGGCTGATCGTGAATGTCGGTGGCATGTCGAATTATTTCTTCTTGCCCGCCGGCCAATCAGCCGGTGTGAAAGCCGCCGACTGCGGACCGGGTAATGTCCTTTCCGACCTTTTGTGTCACCGGCTGTTGAGAGAGCCGTTTGATCGCGACGGCCGTCACGCGTCGCGTGGTCAGGCATCGCAACGGCTGTTGAGCATGCTGGTGTCCTCTTCTTTTTTTTCGCGGCGACACCGGTCCACCGGTCGGGAGGAATTTGGTGAGGCGATGGCCGACCAAATGATCTCGACCGGCAAGAAAATGAAGCTTAGTTCCAACGATCTGATCGCCACCGCAACCGCATTGACCGCAATCTCGATTATCGCCGCGGTCTCCCCGCTGATTCGGCGAACCACGATCTCAAAGCGCGCCGCCACCTGTTTATATTTGACTGGCGGCGGATCACACAACAAATTCCTGCGCGCCCGGTTGTCGGAACGATTGCGCGGTATGCAGGTATCAACCGTTCGCGATCTGGGGATGGACCCCGATCTGGTGGAGGCGGCCGCCTATGCCGTGATGGGAGCCAACACGCTCTGGTCGAGGCCGCAACCCACGAAATTCGACGGTTTTCGACAGGAAAGACAGGCGGTACTGGGAGTTATTTGCCAGCCGCCTCGGAAAGTGCATGTCAGGAAATGATGAGAATGGTGAATAGACATATCCCGGTTCGACGAATTCTCCGTATGATGGCACAGGTGGTTTTCGGCTTTGCCGTACTTACGCTGGTATGGGCATGCGCCGGAATTCCAGGCGTCCGCGAGGAAACCATCACTTCCGTTATTCGCGTACCGTTCGTTCGTGTGCTGTTGTCCGAGAACAGCAATTCGGCCAAGCTCGGCGCCGATGGCACCTTTGCGATTGAGTGTCTCTCCCACGGGACCCAGCAGGTCTATTACTCGGGGCGATCGGTCACCGTCGGTCTTGAAGGCGGCCGCCTGACAGTCGACAACAACCGCGAGGAAGAAATCGCCTCGGGGATGGACGAAGTGAATATCATTCCGCGAGGCAATGATAATCGCCTGCGTCTGGGCGACAAACGATATCGGGG
>JBGOTX010000225.1:0-4277 GCA_041476705.1 Candidatus Zixiibacteriota bacterium | reverse complement strand
GTAGTTATCGAATAGGCGATAACTCGCACAGCGATCTGACCGCGTTTTCGTTTCATCCGGTCAAGCACGTGGCGACGGGTGAAGGGGGTGCGATATCGACCTCTGATCCACTTCTGGCTGATCGTTTGCGTCAATTGCGCTCGCACGGGATAGTCAGACGGGAATTTCAGAATGCCGAAATGGCGGTTTCGTCGCGCGGCGAGTTAAATCCCTGGTACTATGAAATGACTGACCTGGGTTTCAATTACCGACTGACCGATATCCAGGCGGCTCTCGGCGTGAGCCAGATGAGCCGGCTGGCCTGGTCGGTAGAACAGAGAAATCGAATCGCCGCGAAATATGCACAATTACTTTCGGCCGGATTTGATGACAGGCATGTTAGACCGCTGGAGGTTAGCGACCACGTTTCTCACGCGTATCACCTGTATGTCGTTCGGATCGACTTTGAAGCTTTCAAGACCACCCGCGCAAACTTAATGAATCGCCTTCGCGAACAGGGGATCGGCACGCAGGTACATTACATTCCAGTTCATTTGCAGCCGTACTACCGTGATCGGTATGGCCACCGCCCCGGCGATTTCCCGGGATGCGAGGCCTACTATGCTCAGGCCCTGAGTTTGCCCATGTATCCCGATCTGACGGATGCGGATATCGAGCTGGTGGCGGCTGAACTCGAGACAGCTCTCTTGAAGGAGTAGGATATGACAGAGCCGACAAGCGCGCGCCGGGCCAAACTCGGCCTTGGGACTGTTCAATTTGGCGCTGAGTACGGCATCAGCAACACTGTCGGAAGACCCTCGCTTAAGGAGGTCGCCCGGATATTGGAAGCGGCCGGTGAAAACGGGGTAGACCTTCTGGACACGGCCTCGTTGTACGGTCAGTCTGAGGAGGTGCTCGGCTCGACCTTGCCCTTGCGGCACTCGTTCAAGATTGTCACCAAGACGGCCCAGTTCCACAAATCCCAGATTACGACGGCGGACGCGGATGTCCTCGAGAGGACGTTTCATGTTTCACTTCTCAAAATGAGGCAGACGAGCGTGTACGGGCTGCTGGTTCATCACGCCAACGATCTGCTGGCTCCGGGGGGAGAACTGCTGTTTGAACGGATGGCGGAGTTCAAGAAGCTCCGACAGGCGAAAAAAATCGGGGTTTCGGTGTACGACTCCGGCCAGATCGACGCCCTGCTAGCGCGTTACCCCATCGACATTATTCAATTGCCGGTCAATCTTCTCGATCAGCGGCTGATAGCGAGCGGGCATCTGGCGCGATTGAAAGAGCGAGGGGTGGAAATTCATTCCCGGTCGGTCTTTCTCCAAGGATTGTTGTTGATTCCACCCGACCAATTGCCCAATTATTTCCATCCGGTGCGCGGTCTGCTCGGCGCGTATAACGCCTGGCTGTATGAGCGCCGGCTATCGCCGCTGGAGGGCGCTTTGACGTTTGTCGGCTCGCGGCCGGAAATCGACCGCGTTGTCGTGGGAGTATGTTCGATGGCGGAACTGAAAGAAATTCTGGACGCCTGGTCGCGGCTGTCGAATCAGTCGGTTGATATGACCTCGTTTCGGTGCGATGACGAGAAATACGTAAACCCATCGTTGTGGAGAGTCGGCAGTTGAATACGAGAACACTGGTGCACAAAGCGCGGTCCGCCGCCAAAATAGCCGGAGCAGAACAGCCCGCTGAGACTGTCGGAGCGATCATTTCCAGCGATCGGTTGTTCTTGCGCGAGGTCCGTTTGTCCGATGTGACCGAACGATACTACGGCTGGCTGAACGACCCGCTGGTGAATCAATATCTCGAAACGCGATTTGTCCCGCAGTCGCTCGAAAGTATCGCCGAGTTCGTGAAGCGGATGACCGGCAAGCAGGATGAACCGTTCTTTGCCATCTGCACGGTTGACGGTCAGGAGCACATTGGCAATATCAAGATCGGGCCGATAAACTGGCGGCATCGCCACGCCGATGTGAGTCTACTCATTGGTGAAAAGCAGTACTGGGGCAAAGGGTATGCGACCGAGGCGATCGGTCTGGTGACGCGATTCGGTTTCGAGGTGCTTAATCTGAACAAACTTGAGGCGGGATGTTACCAGGAAAACGAAGGAAGCGCGCGGGCCTTTGAAAAATGCGGTTACAGCCGCGAAGGGCTTCTGCGCGGACATGTGTTTTTCAACGGGCGCGAAACCGACTGCATTCGACTTGGTCTCCGCGCCATCGATTATTTCGCGAGGAAGCACTCATGAATCTGGCAATTTTACAGGCCCGCAGTTCGTCCACGCGCCTTCCGGGCAAGGTGCTTAAACCGATTCTGGGCCGCCCCATGCTGGAGCGACAGATCGAGCGGATCGTGCGGGCGAAGCTTATCGAGAAGCTGGTCGTGGCCACCAGCACCGATCCCGAAGACAACACGATTGCCGAACTGAGCGCACGGATCAACGTGTCGTGCTATAGAGGAAGTCTTGAAGACGTGCTGGACCGTTTCTATAAGGCGGCCCAGGCATATCAGCCGGAGTATGTGGTTCGGCTGACCGGCGACTGTCCCCTGGCGGACCCGGCCGTGATTGACGAGATCATCAGGTTCTGCGTGGCCGGCGGCTATGATTACGCCAGCAACACGCTCCAGCCGACTTTCCCTGACGGTCTCGATGTCGAGGTGTGTCGTTTTGAGGCGCTGGGAAAGGTATGGCGCGAGGCATCTTTGAAATCCCAGCGGGAACATGTCACGCCGTATTTCTATCAGAACCCGCACCTGTTCAAGCTCGGTAGCATAGTGCGCGAGCCAGATCTGTCGAATCTGCGCTGGACGGTCGATAACGCGACGGATTTCGGCCTGGTGACCTCCATTTATGAGGCGCTGTTTCCCCGGAAACAGGATTTTTCGACCGAGGATATTCTACGATATCTGGACACGCGCCCTGAACTCAAGACGTGCAACACCGCGACTCAGCGCAACGAGGGGTACGCGAAATCGCTTGAAAACGATCACCCGGTGGGTTCACCAACGTCGCCGGGAAGAGCATAACGCCAAGGGGTATTGCCTGAGAGGAATTCAATGACGCTGAGACGCTGTACCCGTTGTACCCTGCCCGAAACGCACGAAACGATTGTGTTCGATGCCGAAGGGGTGTGCAATATCTGTCGTCAGCAGGAATACAAACGCGACAAGATCGACTGGGATAAACGCAAGGGCGAGCTGTCTCAGTTGATCGAGTCGTATCGCGGAAAATATGATTACGATTGTATCATTCCATATTCCGGAGGCAAAGACAGTACCTGGACGCTCTATTATCTGGTCACGCACTTCAAAGTAAAGCCGTTGGTGGTGCGCTTCGATCACGGATTTCTTCGGCCGAACCTCCATGAAAATACCACGCGCGTCCTGCGCGCGCTGGGCGTCGATTTCCATACCTTCGCCCCCAATTGGAAAATCGTTCAGAAGCTCATGTTGCAGTCGTTCCTCGAGAAGGGGGATTTCTGCTGGCATTGCCACACCGGGATCTACTCGTATCCCATGTGGGTGGCGATCCGCTATCAGGTGCCGCTCGTGTTCTGGGGGGAGCCCTCGTCCGAGTACACCTCGTACTTCGGATACGACCAGCCGGAAGAAGTCGATGAACAGCGTTTCAATCGGTTCGTGAATCTGGGGGTGACGGCGGAGGATATGTATGTTCGTCTGCAGGGTACTGTAGACAAGCGCGAATTCAAGCCGTTTTCCTACCCGCCGCTGAAAGAACTTCGCCGCCTGAATTACCGGTCGCTTTGCCTCGGGTCATTCATCCCGTGGGATGTAAAACGCCAATCCGAGATCATCGGGCGTGAACTCGGCTGGAAAGGGGATGAGGTTGAGAATGTTCCCGATGGGTACAACTACGAGAAAATCGAGTGTTATCTGCAGGGAGTGCGGGATTACATCAAGTTCATCAAGCGGGGGTACTCGCGCCCGACCCACCTGTCCTCGATCGACATTCGCAATGGCCGTTTGGACCGTGATGAGGCGCTCAAGATCATCGCGCAGTACGAGGGGAAGCGCCCGCCGAGTCTTGATCTGTTTCTTTCGTATATCGGGTTGAGCGAGGAAGAATTCCTGCAGATTGCCCTAAGCCACGGGGTATCGCCTTACAAGCATGACTGCGCGACCACCCTGCCCGGAAAGCCGACCCATGACTGCGCACAGTGGTGTCCCCACGGGGCGATGCCGCGCGAGGAAGCGCTCGTTCAATTGGAACGGTGGCAGAAGACCCGCCCGACGCACTCGCCGAAATCCGCGCTCGAAACCGCCGG
>JBGOTX010000224.1:0-4277 GCA_041476705.1 Candidatus Zixiibacteriota bacterium | reverse complement strand
CGGCGGCGGGCGGCGGCGGCAAAGGGATGCGCGTGGTGGAAAACGAAGCGCAGTTCACCGAGGCCGTGCAGTCGGCATCAAGCGAAGCCAAATCCGCCTTCGGCGACGGTCGTGTATTTATAGAAAAATATCTCGCTCGGCCGCGCCATATCGAAATCCAGATTCTCTGCGACCAGCACGGGAACTGTTTGTATCTGGGGGAACGCGAATGCTCAATCCAGCGCCGTCACCAAAAGGTTATCGAAGAATCCCCTTCGCCGATCATGACTCCGGAACTCCGCAAGAAAATGGGCGAAGCCGCTGTCGAGATTGCCCGGTCGGCCGGATATGTCGGCGCGGGCACGGTTGAGTTTCTGGTCGATCAGGATCGGTCATTTTATTTTCTCGAAGTCAACACCCGCCTGCAAGTGGAACATCCGGTCACCGAAATGGTCACCGGGTTCGACCTGGTCAAGGAGCAGATCGCCATCGCCGAGGGGAAACCGCTGTCACACCGGCAATCCGACATCGTCATGCGCGGGCATGCGGTCGAGTGCCGCATCTATGCCGAGGACCCGGAGGACGGCTTCATGCCGTCGACCGGCGTGCTGAAGAATTACCGCATTCCGGCCGGTCCCGGAGTGCGGGTTGATTCGGGCGTGGTCATCTATTCGGAAATTCCAATCTTCTATGACCCGATGATCGCCAAGCTGGTGGTGTGGGGGAATGATCGTGCTGAAGCGATTGCCCGGAGCCAGCGCGCGCTCGAAGAGTATCGTATCTCCGGCGTTAAGACGACGATCGGATTCCATCGGACGGTCCTGGCCAATCCGCGATTCCTGAAGGGCGATCTGTCGACCGGGTTTCTGCAGGAAGAGTACCCTGACTCCACGTATCGCAAAGTCGACGACAAGATGGCCGGACATGCCGCGCTGGCCGCCGCGCTCGATCGATTTCTAAACGAACGAAAAATTGCCGTAGCACAGGGGAACGGGGCGGCTAAGCCCGCGACGGTCTCTCCCCGCTGGAAGCAATTTCACCGGATGTCCAACCTGACTCAGATCAGGAGATCCAAATAATGGCGCGGTACGTGGTAACCGTTGACAATCGTGAGTTCGACATCGAGCTTGATTACCGCTCGGAGAACTTTCAGGCCAAGGTGAACGGCCAACCGTGCAGCATCATTTACAATCCTCTCGGCGAAAACCGGTTCTTGATGCTGGTTGATCGGGAATCGCTTGAGGTCGATGTCCGCCCGGTTTCAGCGAACGGTGATAGGATCGTATTCATGCTTGGTCAGGAGATTCCGGTTACGGTGGAAAATTATCACCTGGCGCAGGCGCGCAAAGCCGCCGGCATCACCACGCATGCGGTCGTTGAAAGACATCTCCGTGCCCCGATGCCCGGTCTGGTGTTGAAAATTCACGTCACTCCGGGTCAGAAGGTGACAAAGGGCCAGGCGCTTGTAGTAATTGAAGCAATGAAAATGGAAAATATCATCAAGGCCAAAGCCGACGCTACGGTGGGTTCGGTGCTGGTCAATGTTGGACGCTCGGTCGAAAAGGGCGATATTCTTCTGGAATTTCAAACCGATGGCCACTGATAGAAAAAAGACAACGTCGGGAATCGATATCCCGGTCGTGGCGAGCCGCGACAATGCGGCGGGCGATGACTCCCGCATCGGTCAGCCGGGGAAGTACCCGTTTACACGCGGAATATACGCCGATATGTATCGCAGTCGGCTATGGACAATGCGCCAGTACGCCGGGTTTGGCAGCGCCGCAGAAACCAACCAGCGATACAAGTATCTTCTCGAACGCGGCCAGACCGGATTGTCGGTCGCGTTTGATCTGGCCACCCAGATCGGATATGACTCGGACCACCGAATGGCCAAAGGCGAAGTCGGTCGGACGGGGGTGGCGATCGACTCTCTGGCCGACATGGAAACGCTTTTCGACGGTATTCCGCTGGACAAGGTGTCCACCTCGATGACGATCAACGCCACGGCCGTGATTCTGCTGGCCATGTATATCGCGGTCGGCCGGAAACAGGGAGTGAATGAGGCGCAACTTTCGGGTACGGTGCAGAACGATATTCTAAAGGAATTCATCGCGCGCGGGACATACATACTTCCGCCCAAGCCCTCGATGCGCATCATCACCGATATCTTTGCCTATGGTCAAGAGCGACTCCCCAAATACAATACGATTTCAATATCGGGGTACCATATAAGGGAGGCGGGAGCGACCGCGGCGCAGGAAATCGCGTTCACGCTGTCCAACGGGATTGCCTACGTTCAGGCCGCGCTGGCGGCGGGAATGGGGATCGATGATTTTGCGCCCCGTCTGTCATTTTTCTTCGCCGCTCACAATGACTTGTTCGAAGAAGTGGCCAAGTTTCGGGCGGCCCGCCGGATGTGGGCGCGGATAGTCAAAGAAAAGTTCGGCGCCAAGGATGAGCGCTCGATGTTGCTTCGGTTTCACACCCAGACCGGCGGCTCAACGCTGACAGCGCAACAGCCGGAGAATAATATCGTCCGCACCGCCATCCAGGCGCTGGCCTCGGTGCTGGGTGGCACACAGTCGCTCCACACTAATGCGTTTGACGAGGCGCTGGCCTTGCCGACCGAAAAATCGGCCGAGATTGCTTTGCGCACCCAGCAGATTCTGGCGTTTGAGTCGGGCGTGGCCAACTCCGGCGATCCCTTGGCCGGGTCATACCTGGTCGAGTACCTTACCGACCAGATTGAAAGCCATGCGATCGCCATCATGCAGGATATCGAACGCCGGGGCGGCTCGGTGGCCTGCGTCGAGTCGGGGTATTTTAGGGATGAAATTGCCCGATCTTCATGGGAGCACCAACAGGCGGTCGAGAAGGGGGAGCAAGTGGTGGTCGGGGTCAATCGGTTTATGTCCGTTGCCAGGATCGCCCCGGCCATTTTGAAAGTTGACGAACGAATGGAACTAGAGCAGGTTGCGGCTGTGAAAGAACTTCGTAGCCGCCGGGACAAGCAACGGGTGGATTCTACCCTGGCCGGACTTCGCAAGACGGCCGCCGAAAGCGGCAACGTGGTGCCGGCGGTGATCGACGCAGTCGAGGCGTACGCAACAGTAGGTGAAATCTCGGACGTATTCCGCAATCTTTTTGGAGAATATCATGATAATCGGTAGGTATGTCGCAATTGTCGGGATGATTGGCGGGCTGGTGCTGGCGTTTGGCTGTTCCAAGAAGGAGTCAAGCCCGCAAACATCGTCGGCTTCAGCTGACAATAATCGGATCAAATCCGACAGCGAACAGATACAGGATGTGCTCGACGAAGTGGTCACGCGCTGGCACTACGGCGACAAGGGCGGTATGTACGACATGGAATTCGAATACCTTCAGGACCGATACACGTTCGATCAGTATCTGGAGTTTTCGACTATCAAGCCGCTCAGCGCCGATACGATGGAGCGGATGATTGTCACCGGCGTCAGTGTTGTTCCAAAGGAGTCGGCTCAGGTGTATGTCGACGTCGTCTTCAAGGGGCCGACCGGCCAGACATCAATCGCCAAAGATACACACACGTTTTTTTATGATCGCGGACGATGGGTTCGTCCCCTCGCCGGAGCACATTATCTTCAGCTCGAATACGAACAGCTTAAGCGATCCGCCGACTCCGCCGCGGCCGAAGAAGCCAAACACGAAGGCCACTAAACCGTGAGCCGTCCGACCATTTCGCACGTGGGGATTGCCGTCGCCGACCTCGAAGCGGGCATCCGGCTATGGACAGCTATTCTTGGCGCCGGTCCAACGCTCATTACAGATATTCCGGACCAAAAAGTACGAGTGGCCATGTTTGCCCATGGCCCCGTCGCAAGCGGCGGGCGGATTGAACTGGTTGCGCCGACCTCGCCGGAAAGTCCTATCAGCCGGTTTCTGTTGAGTCGCGGCGAGGGGCTCCACCATGTCTGCGTGTACACCCGCGACATTGAAGCGCGACTTCGCGAACTGAAAGGGACAGGTGTTCGATTGATTGACGACACGCCGCGTCTCGGAGCCGAGGGGCGCCGCATTGCGTTTGTCCATCCGACCGGGACAAACGGCGTCTTACTGGAGCTGGAAGAGCGGATTGAATCAGACTGACACACTTAGTGCCGGGCCGACGACTCAATCCTGAAGTGTCCGGACCCATCAGCCGACCGTGACTTTTGAAGGCGTCGGGACTTGGTGTAATACAGCAGTCCTATCGCCAGCAACATCAGGATGGCCACGATGATATACGGATTGATCTTCGGGGGAAACACCGATGCCTCCTG
>JBGOTX010000223.1:0-4277 GCA_041476705.1 Candidatus Zixiibacteriota bacterium | reverse complement strand
CGGGACGCTCTACCAGGACGCTCAGCGCACCGAGTTCTGCGACGAGTACCAAAAGCTGGTCGAGGCGCGGACGGCGGGGAGGAAGGCGTGATGCAATTCATGGACAAAATTAAGCCGCCGACCGACCGGTTCGAGATGCGGTTATCGGGATCCGGGGGCCAGGGGATGATTCTCGCCGCGGTGATCATGAGCGAGTCGATTGGCGAGGAGAGTAGCAAGAATGTCGCGCAGACTCAGTCATACGGGCCGGAAGCGCGCGGCGGTGCCTCCAAAGCCGACGTGGTTGTCTCGAACGGCGAAATCTATTACCCGAAGGCGATCAAGCTCGATCTGCTGTTGGCTATGACCCAGGAAGCGCTCGACAGTTACTATTCGGGTCTCAAGGATCACGGCATACTGATTGTCGATGAAGTCCTGGTCACGCACGTGCCGACCGACGATTATTATGGTCTGCCGTTCACCCGTTTGGCGCGCGAGGAATGCGGTCATATCATGGTGGCCAACGTGATCGCGCTCGCCGCGATTGCCGAGATCACCGGAATTGTCAGCCGTGAAGCGCTCGAGAAGACGGTCCTGGGCCGAGCGCCGCGCGGGACTGAGGACAAAAACCGCAAGGCCGTTGAAGTCGGCTTTCGCGAGGCCGCCAAACTGAAAGCTAAGAGGAAGACATGAGTCGTACGCTGTTGATTGTTAAACCCGACGCCACAAAGCGCAATCTGATAGGACATGTATTAAATCGCCTCGAACGAGCCCGCTTTACCGTGGTCGATCTGCGGCTGGTGCGCCTGAGCAAAGACCAGGCCAGGAAGTTCTACGCAGTCCATGAGGGAAAGCCGTTCCTGGAAAGCTTGGTGGCCTTTATGTCGTCCGGTCCGGCCGTACCCATGGTACTCGAAAAAGAGAATGCGGTTGAGGACCTCCGGGCGCTGGTGGGGGCGACCGATCCGAAGAAGGCGGCCTGCGGCACAGTGCGAAATGAGATCGGCGTGGATATCGAAAAGAACTCGGTCCATGCCTCCGATTCGGATGAAAACGCGGCCAAGGAGATTTCGTTTTTCTTTTCGTGAGCCGACGAAAGGACGGGCGAGCAAATGCCGCGTGAAATGAAACTGGCGTATGCCGGCGGAGAATTGACGGTGAATATCCCCGATGGAGTGACCTGTGATGAATTCAGGGCGAAGACGGCGCCCCATCCGGTCGGGCGTGAGGAATTTCGCGCCTCTCTGGTGAGGGCGGGATTTGAGCAGTTTCTGACGTCGCCACCGCTGGTGATTGTCAATGACGGATACCGGAACACGCCGACCGCGACAATTCTCGAGTGGTTGTCGGAGATTGCGCCGCTGGTAATTGAGAGGAGCCGGTTTCTTATCGCCACGGGCGCGCACGCGGCCCCGAAGCCGGAACACCTTAAGACCATTTTCGGACCGCTGCACGAAAAAGTGAAATCGCGCGTGGAGTGGCACGATGCTACCGACGCCGCATCTCTGCAGTCAGTCGGTCACGATCAATTCGGCGAGCCGGCATTCATCAACAAGCTGTTCCTTAGTCATGAGCGGGTGATTGTGATCGGTTCGGTCGAGCCGCATTACTTTGCCGGATTCACCGGCGGGCGGAAGTCGCTGTTTCCGGGGATTTGCGACTTGAAGACAATCGAGCGCAACCACAACATGGCCGAGTCGCTCGAAGCTCAGCCGATGAAACTCGATGGCAACCCGGTCGCGGAGCATCTCGATGCGCTGTTAGACCTGATCGATGCCGGCAAAGTGATGTCGATTCAAGTCGTTTTGGATTCCACCGGCGCCGTGGCGGGGATTTTTTGTGGCTCCATTCGTGATTGTTTTCACGAGGCCGGCCGTCGCGCCAAAGAAATCTACGCCTGTTCGTTCGATCAGAAATACGAGATTGTGCTCTGCGAGCTTTTGCCGCCGCTGGATGACAATCTCTATCAAGCACAGAAGGCGCTCGAGAATTGCCAGGCCGCAGTCGCCGATGGCGGCGCATGTGTCGTGGTGGCGGGGTGTCGCGGCGGGATTGGTTCGGATCATTTCTATAAGCTGGCAGATCGCTGGGATCGCAAGACTAATCAGCCGAAAGACGGCGTGAGGCGTTTCGGATCGCACAAGTTGTCGCGCGTAAACGCCATGAGCCGCCGTATTCAGGTGGGGTTGTATTCAACGCTCCGGCCTGAGCAGGCCCGACATGTGTACTTTGAACCAATCAGGGATATGAATATGTACTTGTCCGGGCGGCTCCGCGCCGGTTTGCGGCTGGCGGTCGTGCGCAACGCCGGACATACGGTTTTGACAGCCCATGTTTCATAATAGAGAGACTTTTTCTGAGGAGGATGTATGAATCGGAAGATAGCAGTAGTAGGAGCCGGCAATGTCGGCGCAACGTGCGCCATGTATCTGGCAGAAGCCAACCTGGCTGACATAGTTCTGTTGGATATTCTGGAAGGAGTACCGCAAGGCAAGGCGCTTGATTTGACCCAGGCCGGACCGGTGCGCGGATATAACGCCAAAGTCACCGGCACCAATGATTACAAAGACTTCGCGGGCGCAGATGTGGTCGTCGTCACGGCCGGATTGCCCCGCAAGCCCGGCATGACCCGTGAGGATCTGCTCAACATGAATGCGCAGATCGTGGGCACGGTGGCGCAGAACCTGAAGAAATTCTGTCCGAACGCGTTTGTGATCGTCGTCTCCAACCCGCTCGATCTGATGACGTATCACATGATGAAAGTAACCGGCTTCCCGACCAACCGGGTGTTCGGTCAGGCCGGAGTGCTGGACTCAATCCGCTTCCGCGCCTTTGTGGCGATGGAACTGGGCGTGGCGATGAGTGACACGCAGGCGATGGTGCTGGGTGGTCACGGCGACACGATGGTGCCGCTCCCGCGCTACAGCACGGTGGCCGGAGTGCCGATCAGCGAGTTGATTTCGGCTGAGCGGGTCAAAGCGATTTGTGATAGAACGGCCGACGGCGGCGGCGAAATCGTCAAATTGCTCAAAACCGGATCGGCCTACTATGCGCCGGCGGCCGCCAGCGTGGATATGTGCCGGGCGGTCCTGCTCGATGAAAAGAAGCTCCTGCCGGCCTCAGCTTACCTGACTGGCCAGTACGGTATCAAGGATATGTACATCGGCGTGCCGGTGATCCTTGGCGCCAAGGGTGTCGAAAAGATTCTCGATCTGAAACTCGACGCCGCCGAACTTGGCTCTCTGCAAAAGTCGGCCGCTACCTACAGAGAACACATGAAGATTCTGGGATATTAGAGGAAATGATATGCCGAAATTCAAACATATCGTAATTCCCGATGGCGGCGCGGGCATCAGCGTCAAGAACAAGAAACTGGTTGTGCCCGACAACCCGATCATTCCGGTAATCGAGGGAGACGGGATCGGCCGCGACATCATGAAAGCGACGCGGCGAATCGTTGATGCCGCCGTGGCGAAAGCGTACAAGGGAAATCGACGCATCCGGTGGATGGACGTGTACGCCGGCGAAAAGGCCAACGAGATGTACGGTGAATGGCTTCCGAAAGAAACCGTCACCGCCATCAAAACCTATATCGTGGCGCTCAAGGGGCCGCTGACCACCCCGATCGGCGGCGGGTTCCGTTCGATAAACGTTACCCTCCGTCAGGTCATGAATCTGTACGCTTGCGTGCGACCGGTGCGCTGGTTCGAGGGGGTTGGATCACCGGTGGTGCATCCTGAAAAGCTCAATGTGACGATTTACCGCGAGAACACCGAGGATCTGTACGCGGGAATCGAATGGCAGAAGGGCTCCAAGGAGTGCAAGAAGGTCATCAGCTTCCTGAACAAGTCGATGAAGACAAATATCCGCGCGGATTCGGGTATCGGCATCAAGCCGATCTCCGCCACCGGCACCAAGCGGCTGGTGCGCAAGGCGATTCAGTTCGCAATTGACAAGAAGCGCACATCGGTCACGCTTGTGCACAAGGGGAATATCATGAAATTCACCGAGGGCGCGTTTCGTGACTGGGGATATGAAGTGGCGCTGAAGGAATTTCGCAATTTCGTGGTGACGGAAGACGAGGTCGCCAAGAAATTCAACAATGTCGCCCCCGCCGGAAAGATCATAATCAAGGATCGAATCGCCGATTCCATGTTCCAGCAGATTCTTCTTCGCCCGGACGAGTACGATGTTCTGGCGACGCCGAATTTGAACGGCGACTATCTCTCCGATGCCTGTGCGGCGCAAGTCGGCGGGCTGGGGATGGCCCCGGGCGCGAATATCGGCGATTTTATCGG
>JBGOTX010000222.1:0-4287 GCA_041476705.1 Candidatus Zixiibacteriota bacterium | reverse complement strand
CTTTGAAATTCGGATACCCGTTGCTGACCGGATCACGCCATTTGGTCACCCGAATATCCTTATACCGCGAATCGATCACTCGCGAAGTCTTCACTACGTTCTGGTCAAAGACCACCGTATGGTACCGGTTGACATGAAAATCAGATTCCCAGCAATACCCGTACGGGTCGTAGATTGTTAAGACGTGCCACCCCACGACCAGTCGCGGGACATACAGCGGCGCAACTCCCCAGTACACGCCGTTGATATACACCGAGCCGCCCCACGGGTAGTCGATATACATGTTGCCGGTCACCGCCCAGTCCGGGTAATAGGGCGAATAGATCGGCCGGTAGTAATCCGGCTCCCACTCGCTCACGAAAACCACGGCGCGATCAAGGGCAAACCGCTGTCCGGGGTACCGGACAAAATACCGTGAGTTGAGATTGTCCATGTAATCGTCGCGATTGTCGCCGTCATACACCAGCCCGGAATTGCGATACCAGTTGGGAATCGGGAATTTCTCGCGCGAGGCGATCATCTGTATCTGTTCCCTTCCGCCGGGACCATCGACCACCAGATCATACCGATCATTCCCCCCGGGCAGGCGATAGGTGACGCCGCCGGTGATGAAATTGTCATCGCCGGGATCGGCCGGGAACAACAGATTGACCCGTCCACGGCTGTCGACCGAATAGATAGCCACAAAGCAGTCGCGGTTGGCGCGGTAATTCAGGACGATATTGTCGCCCGCGTAATACTCGCCGTCGTCCCGATTCGGCCACACCTGCACATCCAGATACCGATCGATCCGGAGCGGCGCATCGTTTCGATTGTTGTCGTCGTACCGACGCTGAAAGTTTTCGCTGTCGCCGGCGCGACCTTCATCGCGTTCATCCTGAGCGGACGCCGCCGGCCCAAGGACCATCGCCGCAAGGGCGATCATCCATCCGAGTTTCATCATTGCACGATACATAGTATCACTCCTTCGTTACTTAACTTCCGAATTATTGAGTGGGGGCTTCTTCAGATAGTCCGGCCCAAAGCTCGGCTTCTTCGTCCCCGGAAGGCCGGGGGCCAGCTCCGGGTTGCCGACAGCGGTCTGATACGCCCACTGAAACGATACGCGACCGAGAACCGAATCTATCGCGGTCACGCGCATCTTGGCATAGTGATCGTCGTTCGTCCAGATGACGTATGTGTGGCCGACAATCAGTTCCACAAATCCGAGCGCCGACCAGCCGTTGGCCGGCGAAAACCCGATTTCGTCGAACGATGCGGTATAGCCAACATCCTGAATGTCTGTCAATGTGTCCGCAACGTTGAGGTAAAAGATGCCGCCCGCATCATCGACATAAACATCCGCGGCAACGCTGTTCCAGGTCACCCGCGACGGTACCGCATCAAGCGCGAATCCCGCCAGAGTGGAATCGGAAAACCGTGAGTACAAAGATACCGACGACTCCGGCCGTGGCGTGTCAAACACCTCTTCGGCCGACAGCCCCGATTCCTGGCCGCTGTGATCGACCGCCGAAACAGCGTAGTAGTGCGTAACACCGTTGGTCAGATTGTTATCGATATGGTTATAGATGATCAAGTCGAGATTCGGATTATCCAAAGCCGCCACCCGCCCGATCTCGGCGTAACCAGTCGTCGCCTGGGACGAACGATAGACGTTATAGCGCACCACGTCCCGATCGTACACGCCGTTCCAGACGATCTCGACTGAGTGATCGCCGGTGACGCTGTACACTCCCTGCGGAGCCGGTGGGACAGGGTTGAAACTGTTGTTGTTGTCGTTACAACCTATGGCCAGAAGGCCTAGGGCGAGAGCGCCTAAGAACAGAATTTTCGGTTTCATTTGTGTCTCCATGCACTGCCGGTTATTCATTCACCCTGTCATAGTATCATGGCTCGTGCCGAACATGACAAGTCGTTATAGATGAATCGGTTATGAGTTATCTTCCCAACCATTAATGCACAAAAGTTGTGCACCAAAACGATCGGTGCACAGAAAGCAGAGATGGTTTCGAGCGGCGGGTGTCAGTCGGCCGTTAGCCCGTACTCTTTGATCTTCATCCGCAAGGTATTACGATGTATGCCGAGCTTCTCGGCCGTCAGTCCCAGATTCCAGTCGAGTTGATCCAGACAAAATTTGATATGCTCGCACTCGACCTCGGCAATTGGACGGATCGACCCGACGGGCGCGCCGGTCTCTGCGCCGCCGATACCGCCAAGGTCATCGCGGGTGATGTATTCTGAACGGGTCAGCACTAACGCCCGTTGAATAACATTTTCGAGCTCTCGGACATTCCCCGGCCAGGCGTACGAAGTCAATACGGATGCCGCTTCAGGGCTTAGTCCCTTGACCTTCTTTCCCACTTTTCGCGCCCCCGTCTCGATAAAACGGGCGGCCAGCGTGAGAATGTCTGTTGGTCGCTCCGACAGCGACGGCAATTTGATTCGAATAACATTAAGACGATAGAACAAATCTTCGCGGAAGCGGCCATCGGCCACCATGGCATCGAGGTCTCGATTCGTCGCGGCGACGAGCCGAAGATCAAGCGGGATCGGCTTGACTCCGCCCAACCGTTCGATAACTCGGTCTTCGAGCACCCGAAGGAGTTTGACCTGGGTGGTGGGGGGCATCTCGCCGATTTCATCAAGGAAGAGCGTGCCGCCGTCGGCTAATTCGAATCTTCCCGGCTTGGGCTTGTCCGCGCCCGTGAACGCCCCTTTTTCGAAACCGAACAGCTCGGCTTCAAGGAGGGTCTCCGGGAAAGCGGCGCAGTTAATCGCCACCAGCCGATTTTTTGCTCTCGAAGACAGCGCGTGAATCGCCCGCGCGACCAGCTCCTTGCCGGTGCCGGATGGTCCGGTGACCAGCACCGTGGCGCTCTGCGGAGCGACGATTGAAATCAATTCCTTCACCTTCTTCATGGCCGGGGATTCGCCGATCAATTCGGTGGATGGGAACGTCTCCGCCAGCCGCTCGGCCATTACCTGATTGTCGCGAATCAATTGATTCTGAATCGCCGCCTTGTCGAGTTTCAAGAGCAGTTCGTTCAGATCTTCCACCGGTTTGGTCAGATAATCATAGGCGCCGCGACGCATGGCCTCGACCGCCGATTCGACCGATCCGAACGCGGTAAGCACAATCACCTGCACGAAGGGGTTCAGTTCCTTGAGGTGTTCGAGCAGTTCAAGCCCCGACATGCCCGGCATCTTCATATCCACGACTACTACCGGTGAGAACAGTTGCTGGTACGCGCCGAGCGCCTCTTCGCCGTTGGAGGCCTCAGAAACCGTATACCCCTTGTGCGACAGGAAACCGGCCAAAAGCCGGCGCTGCGATTCCTCGTCGTCCACCAGGAGAATGTTTGTTGTCGCCATAGAGTAGTAAGTGTCAGGCCGAACGCCCCGGTAACGCTACAAAAAAACCCGCCTGTGGGGGCGGGTTTTTGAAATCAATCGCCGGGACTTATTTGCCCGAACCGAAATACATCGCCACGCCGGCGTGGAGGTCCAGCACCGTCGAACTGGAACCGAAGGTGTAGGCCTTGCTCTGATAGGTGGCCGAGGCGGTCTTGGCAAAAGCGTGGTGCAGGTTGGCCTCAAGGTAAAAGCCGCTCACATCGGAGGTATAGTAAAAGAGGCCGCCGCCTCCGCCGATGGCAAATGACGGGCCATACGATAACTCGCGGAACTTCGACACGCCACCATCCAACACTTCGGTCGCGAACTTGGGATTGTCGACCCCCGCCTGGCCTCGAATATACGGGGCAAATTTGGAGGCGCTGAAAAAATAATACTTGGCGTAGACAGCCGGATTGTACAACCGATGATGCATAAACTGCGCATCGTTGGCCGCGTCGATCTTGAACTGGTGGTACGAGAAAGTGAGACCCAGCACGAATTTGGCCGTCATGAAATACCCGATATCAAAACCGACCTTGAAGCCCGATTTCGCCTTCAGAGTGTCCTGCCAGTTATTGATCCCGCCAATAGGGGCCGACAGGCCGCCGTATATAGCCGCTTCGAGAAAGTCCTTTTCCTGGGTGTCTTCTGCCAGAACTACCGAGCCATACGCGAACACCAACAAACCGGTAAGTATCACTGCGAATCTATGCATGAGCCACTCCTGTCGAGAAACTAATACCTGTCTTAATCCTTCCCTCGCTGGTTCGGCCTCCGCAGAAGACGGGCAACCGAAAACAGGTTGCCAAGATACGCCCCCCCGAAACCACTTGTCAACAGCCAAAATGACGCATGCGCCTGAGTGTTTGTCTAATGCCGAATGGAGCGAAT
>JBGOTX010000221.1:0-4309 GCA_041476705.1 Candidatus Zixiibacteriota bacterium | reverse complement strand
CTCACTGAGGGTTCTGTACGGCGATGGGTTCTCGCCGCTTCTTTATACTAAAGACAACCCGTGGCACTGGAATGATTCGCTGTACTCGTTTGCGCGGGTCGACTACAACATGAGCCAGTTTTCTGCAAGCGGGGTGCACAAAGTCTACCCCGAAGCCCGCAAACTTGGCACCGATACCAGCCAATGGACTCCCGATGACCTGACCACCGAGCATGTCGAACGACTGCCGAAGTATTACGAATACGAGTATGTGTTCAACAATGTCCTGCCGACGATCGCGCAGTATGTCAGTGTCACGGCCTTCGACTTTGGCTTCGCGCAGGGACATATGCCTTCACGAGAGTCGCCGAAACGTGACAACCTTCTGGTTTCCTATGCCCAGAACTCGGCCGACAGTGTTGAATCTAAAGACCTGAATGTATATGTGTATCCCAATCCGTATCTGTTCCATGTCAACTATGCGGCGCAGGGGTATGAGAACCATGACAATCGGCAGATAGCGGCCCGGTCGCACCGGTTGAATTTCGGCAATCTCCCGCCCAAGTGCCGAATCTCAATCTATTCACTCGACGGCGATCTGATTCGTTCGTGGGAACACGACTACAGTCCGACCGATCCGCAGGCGATGCACGATTCATGGGATTTGATCACGCGAAACACGATGCTTCCTGCCGCCGGGTTGTATTACTGGACGGTAGAATCCCCCACCCGCACCCAGATCGGGAAGTTTGTGATAATCGAGTAAACTGTTCGTGCGCGGCACATGTCCCATGTGCCCGTTTCAAGATTTGTAGGGCGGGAGCCCTGCGCTCCCGCCTATTCGTTCAAATCACCCGGAAGAGGGCAGGTGCACAGGGCACCTGCCCTACACGTATTGACCCTTCGACAAGCTCAGGGTGACGGCGACACTCGCAATGACGAGATGGGGGGGGGTGAAAAGCAGGGAGCCGATGGGAGGTCGGCCGTTTATTTGATCTTCTTCCAGAGGACAATGCCGTCGGCGCCGACCGCCCAGAGACGATTGCCAACTTTGGTCATGGCGATCAGATCACAGGCCCGGGGGAGAGGTTCCCGCACCCATTTTCGACCGCCATCGGAAGTGTAGTACACGCGCGAGGCGAGTCCGGCGATATATCCCTCGTGCTCATTAATCAGCACGGCCGAGGTGAAGTGCGATTCTTCCTGCGGCAAAGACATCTGCTCCCAGGTTTTGCCGCCATCGGAGGAATGGGCGATCTGGCCGAAATTCCCGGCCATAATCGCGGTGCGGCCGATCATGTCCATGACCCGCCCCGGTTTGCCGTCGGGAAGTTTCGTGTCATGCCAGGTGGCGCCGAAATCGTTCGAAGTGTGCAAACCTCCCCAGGACAAGAAGCGAACGGTCTTGTCCGGAGTGACCAGCATCTCGCCATATGAAGTTCCCATCGACGGTAGCGCCTTCCAGGTGAGGCCATCGTCGGTGGACCGCATCGCCACACCGATATTACTGCGCGTGGAATCCCGCGTCATTCCCAGCACCATGAGTGATTGAGGAGAGAGACGTCGAATGCTGAGCAGTGTCATGGATGTATCGTTCATTGAACGATTCTTCCAGGTTCGGCCGCCATCTTCCGATTTGTAGACCCCGCCCCGGGCGCCGCAGACGTAGACCGTCGTCGGATTGGCAAAGAAGACATCCTCCAGCGACGCGCTCGTGACTTGAACTCCCCCCCACGTTTTGCCGGCATCGGTGGTCCGGGCAATCTTGCCCGACGAGCTGACGACGTACCCGGTGTCGGGACTCAGGAACGACACCCCGGTCAGGTTATCAAGATTCGGGAAGTCGACAACCTGCCAAGTCTGAGCTGTGGCGGCTGAAGTCATGATCAGCCCCGGAAGAAGGGCGGTCAGGAGGAGCTTTTTAGTTTGATGCGTGAGGGTCTGAAACATACTATCAGTTATATGCGTAACGGAGTTCATTCGATTCAACCCAACGTACGATATCGGCCGGGGAATGTCAAACCGACAGGGGGGGAATGAGATGCAGGGGTCGGCGCATACCCTGGTGGAATTGCACAATGTCGAGCTCAAGGCCGACCGGGGCACGACAGTGTTTAAGAATCTCAATCTCATAGTGGAACCGGGAGCGTCGGCCATAATCGCCGGTCCGTCGGGGTCGGGGAAGTCGAGCTTGCTCGATCTGATTACGGGACGGCGGTTCGTAGCGGGGGGGTCGGTCGAAGTATTCGGCAAAATTATTCAGCCCCGGCGAAAGCGACTGATCCGGTCGATTCGGAAGAAAATCGGCGGGGTCGGCGGGCCGTTCGGTCTGGTTTCTTCGTTGAAAGTCAGCGACAATATTCTCCTGCCGCTGGTGATTGCCGGCGAACGGCCGCAGGCGCAGAAAGAACGGCTGATCAAGACCCTGTCCGAGTTGTCGCTGTTGTCTCACGCGAGTGATTATCCGTCGCATTTGACCCGGGTCCAGTATACGCTGGCTCAGGTGGCGCGGGCCACTATCGCCAATCAGCCGCTCATTCTCATCGATGAGCCGGCCGCTGGTCTGGACCAGTCGACTTTTGCTCATGTGTTCGAATATTTGTTCAAGGTGGCGGTGTCCGGTCGCTCGATGATCATCGTCTGCTCGGAATTTCCCACGCAGGATTTACCGAGGGCTTCGCGCTACCGGATTGTCGATGGAGCGCTGGTATGAGTCGGTGGTCGTTCGTGTTTCGCGAACTGGGGCGGGATATTCGACGCCACCCCGGCACGGCCCTGAGCGCCATTCTGTCGCTGACGCTTCTATTTGTGCTGTTCAACATGTTCTGGGTCGCGGCCCGCTCGGCCGACGATCTGTATCTTTCGCTTGTGTCCAATTTGCAAATGGAAGTGTTTCTGCCGGAGAGCGTGTCTGATTCAGCGATCACCCGCATGAGCTCGGACATCAACGCGATCCAGGGGGTGCGCTCCCTCAGGTACATCACCCGCGATGCCGCGCGAGAGGAACTGATCCGATTGGTGGGTGTCGATTTGCTGGCGGAGGACACGCTCAATCCATTGCCACGTTCGTTTGTGCTCACGTTCGAGCCGGAGTATCTGTCCATCGAAAAACTGGCGGCTATCAGGCAACGCCTGAGCGACGTGAGCGGCTCGACTCAGATTCAATACGGAGAGAAGTGGCTCGACACGACCGAACACACGCGCGGCGTGATTCGCCGGGTTGGGGTGATCATCGGCTTTTTCATTCTGCTGGCCACGCTGGTTAGTTCCACCAACAACATCCGACTGATGAGTCGGGCGCGCGCCCCCGAGTTATTGCAAATGCAACTACTCGGCGCGGGACGATGGTTCATCGCCCTGCCGTTCGTGATCGGAGGATTGCTGGTCAGCAGTGTGGCGTCGGTGACTTCGTGGATTGTCATCGTATACGGTCGAAGACAGCTGGATTTTGTCAAAATCACCATATCGTTGCCGCAGATTTCGGAGATCGTTCTCTTTTGCGCGACCGCCGCGATGCTCGGAGCTATCAGTGGGTATTATGGCGTGCGCCGGCATCTGGAATAGCATGCGACCATGGCCGTGGTTGACGGTCCTATGGGTATGTGTGACCGCCGTCAGTGCGGTGGCGGGCGACCGGGACAGGGTGGTCAAGGATCGAAGTGAGCTTGAACAGGTCAAGCGCGAGGTGGATCAGGGGCGCAAACGGCTCGACTCGCTCAAAGCCGAGGAACTGCGTCTGCAGAAAGCATCGGTTGGTTATGATCAACGGGCCAGTAGCGAACGCACGCTCTTGTCCCGACTCGGCGTCCAGTTGTCTCAATTGAGACAGAACATTGCCAGCGCGGAGGACGACCAAGATGCCCGTCAACTGCAGTTGGAACAGGCGCGGGTCCGCTTTCTGGACAATATCCGGCAGTTCTACTGCCTGACGAAGTCGCCGAATTACCTGTCGTTCTCCGATCCGAACGCCGAACTTCAGGCCGACCGCCAGCTTGTCTACCTGACGGCCGTCACCGGGTACCAGCAGGGGACAATTTCTGCGACGAATGAGCAGTTGTCCCGGACACGCGAGGAATTGGAAACAATGACCGGAAAGACCGCTGAGCTTGAAGCGCTCAAGCGTCGCCGGGAAACCAACGTGGCCGTGCAACGAAGCCGTCAGGAAAAAGCGGAGAAAGAACTGGCGCGGGTCCGTCGATTGAGCCGGCAGCAGTCCGACCGGCTGGTCTCGCTTGAGCAGTCGGCCCGCGAGATGGAGCCGATTAACTCCCCGCTTGAGGAGGAAAAGAAAAAGGCGGCGCGCCGCCCGAAAAGCATCACAGGCCCATCG
>JBGOTX010000220.1:0-4330 GCA_041476705.1 Candidatus Zixiibacteriota bacterium | reverse complement strand
GCGAGGATTGTTCCCAAGATTGGGCCGATGCACGGGGTCCAACCAAAGGCAAATGCCATGCCTATGACCGGGGCGCCCCATATCCTTCTTGTTTTCGTACCAGCTTGGAGACTAAACCGTTTTTCATAATTGAGCGCTCTGATACGAAGAACCCCTGCTACGTGCAAACCAAATAGGAACACTACGACTCCGGAGACACGATTAAACAACTGCGAGTGGCTTAATAGCCACGGCCCAATCCCGCCCGCCGCGATTCCTAATGCAATGAAGACGACAGAAAAGCCAATGACAAAAAGCATTGTGCTGAGAATCAGGCGGCGGGTCTGCGCACCGCGACGGGACTTGTCGCTCAGTTCATCTATGGTGACGCCGGAGATAAAGGAAAGATATCCGGGAATCAACGGCAAAACACAAGGGGACAGGAACGACAACAAACCGGCCAGAAAGGCGGTTGGAAACTCGACAGACGGTTGGTCAAACACCACTACCTCGCTTTATTGCAGGTTTGTCGCGTTGGAAGTATGCGTGATGAGGGCAAAAACCGCAAGGGGCGGTCAGCGTTTTCCTGAAGATCGCGCACGGGCCGCCGAAACAATTTCGTCCTTGATCAGGAGGAGCAGTTTGTCGGGGTCAATTTTGGCGACTATTCGTTCGGCTACTCGTTCGGCTAATCGGGCCGAAAATTCGCGGGTAAACAGGCGAACCTGATCAGCGGTGAGCGCTTCAATTTCTTCTTCCCATGTCATGCCTCCGGTTGGAGCCTGGGTCGAGCTCGTCGCCGGCATATCCGAGGTCTCGGGCTCTCGCGCTCGCAACAGCTCAATCTCCCGCTTGAACTCATCTATGAACTTCTCGACCCCCTCTGTTTGACTTCGCTTGCCGCCGGCGCCGGGCGGTGTACTTGCCCGCGACGTGACCGCCGAGGTTATAGGATCTATGATCGAGGCGGTTTCGGTCACGTGGAGCTTCTGTGAGTCGGTCACGGGTGACAGGGACTTCGTCCCACCAGTTGGCGTGGCCGTCGCCGCCTTGGATTCCACTGAAGCAACCTCGTCTCGCATGGCGTTCACAAACCAGTCATAGTCGTGCGTCTGCCGCTCCGGCCGCTGATGAAACGCTTCCGGATCGCTGATGCCGTACTGATCGGGCATGATCTCGATCTTTCCCGTACCAGGAGTTTCAGTTTTTTGGGGTGGGCGGGTATCTTGCGGCCGAATGTCCGTAGATTCATCGTGAATGATCAGAGACTCCACCTTGTGCGAATCACTCATCGTGTCGCCATCGCCTGTCCCCTCGTAGGCCGTCACTTTTCCCGAGGCGTTTTTTGACTTCGGGAGCTTCAGGGCTCCGGTCCTGTCCATATCCTCTGATGAGGTCACATCGATTCGATCCAGACCCAGCGCCGCATCGAGAAACGAATCGTCCTTCGGCGCCGCATGAGTTGGATTGACAGTGGCAGTTCTCGGCGCATTAGTCGCCTGGCCAAGGAAAATACCGACTCGCTGGATGAAGTCTTTGGGATCTATCGGTCGCGTAATGACGACTTCGGGGGGGAGAGAAACGCTCGATTTATCGGCCGGTTCGATAACTAACAGGGGCAGGGAACTTGTCTTCGGATCACTCTGGACGATTTCATAAAACGGGCGGTGTCCCTCGTCGGTCAGGTCGCCGCCGGTTACGATCAGATCGGGCCGTGAAAACTGCAGAACTTCGGCCGCCTTGCCGGCCGTAGAAACCGCGATGACGTCATACCCGTTTTGACGCAGTACGGATTCGACCACCTGCCTTACGGCATCCGCCGACTCCGCCACTAGTACCCGTTTGCGCATCGCTGTGTGCCTTATCTGTCAGCGCCGTTCTTATGGTGTTTCAACTGCGACGAGGCCTCGTCGAGGAATTTGCGTTCTGCTTTGGACAGGTTTTCCATGCCGACTTCATTGATCTTGTCGAGGATGGCGTCGACCTTTCTCATCATATCGGAGGCCTCCTCGCGACGTTTTTCCAGCTTAGCTACCTGCCTTCGATAGCGCAAGTCTTTAAATTTCCGACCGAACCAATTCCAGCGCCAGTCAACCTTCATATATAGAAGGCCGCACGCCGCCCCGCCAATGTGCGCCATGTGGGCGACATTGTCACCGGCCGTGAAGATACTGAGTATCAGAAGTCCGGGGATGGCCCAGCGCACTTTGACCGGCAGGAGGAAATAAAGATAGAGATTTCGGTCGGGGAACATGAGCCAGTACGCCACCAGAATGCCCCAAATGGCCCCGGAGGCCCCGATCATGATACTCGTATGGAACGGGAACAAAAGGGTAAGCGCCGCTCCGGCCAGGCCGCAGATGAGATAGAATCGAGCAAACGACTTAGTCCCCCAGGTATGCTCAATCTCGGTTCCGAACATCCACAGAGCCAGCATATTGAAAAAGATGTGCCCTATGCCGGCATGGAGAAACATGTAGGTGACAAGCTGAAAGAAATAGGCCGGGAAGCTCCCCCAAAACAGCGGCAAATTCAGCCCAAGAATCGGCGTGATGTCGATGAAATTCGGGAAAAACCGCGGCAGGTTCTGAATTACAAACACCGCCAGATTGCTGATTAGCATCCACTTGATGAAGGGAGAAATCATCCCCGGTCCGAGCGTCGGCGAACCCTGGGTTGAATATGAATCGTGTCGGTATGAGTTCATGTCTGCCATATAGGTATCGGCAATTGACGGGTTCCCGTTTAACCGCCCGCCTTATCGGGATTCACCCTCGCGGTCGGGATCAGCGGCTGTCTCGGAGGGCACGGTCTTGTCATGCCCCGACCGGGGCGAACAAGGTCCGTTCATTCACGTGGGCATCCCGAGCCGGGGCGCCACTTTGGTTACTACGACCACCCAAACAATCACGAAAACGACCAGTAGAATGACGTCAGTAAAGCTCATGTATGCGCCTCAAATATGTATCTTACTCAGGATCATTCACCCAACCAGCTCTATATTACTCAATGATCGGATGAAAGCAATATTTCCGTGAGCCAAAGCATTCCGAACACAAAAGCGGGCCGGGAACGAGAAATCGCCGCCGACCCGGTAACCATTTTTGTCCCACAATCTCAGACCAGCACTTTTTCCAGACGCGCCACGATCTGTGACTTGGGAACAGCTCCCACTACTGAATCAACGACTTGGCCGTTCTTGAAAAACAACAGCGACGGGATCGACATGATATTATATTTGCCGGCCGTACGACTGTTGGAGTCAACATCCAGCTTGGTAATCTTCACCTTGTCACCCATGTCGCGGGCGACTTCCTCAAGAATCGGAGCAATCATCTTGCAGGGACCGCACCAGGTGGCCCAAAAATCGACTACGACCGGCTTGTCCGACTGCAGAACTTCCTGCTCGAACGTGGCGTCGGTGATTTCCATCGGTTTACTCATCTAAAACCTCCACAAATAGATCTATTCATTGTCACCAGAACCGACCGTGAACCGTCAATGTTCCATCCGTTTTCCACGCGGGGCCGATAATGGGACCGCAGGCCGAACGCCCGCGACCGAGCATCAACGGTCAGTTCTCACCCGACAGGATGTCCGTCGGATGGGTCAAACTAACAGCCCAAGGGCTTCCCGGCAAGCCCTCGTTTAGTGAATTGGAAGATAGCCGTTGTCCAAGGCCGCCACGTCGTTATATTGCTTCCCTTTACAAAATATATGCGCGCGCTGGTTCAACGAACGTCTCATTGCGAAGTCTGGATTGACGGCCGCCGGTACAGCGGCGCCGGCCGGGGATTGCTGGTCCTGTTCGGAAGTCGAACAGGTGATGCCGAAGAGTCATGCGGTACGCTGGCCGACAAGGTGGTCAATCTGCGGATATTCGAAGATGAACAGGGAAAAATGAATTTGTCGGCTCTGGATGTCGGCGCCGAGATCATGGTTGTGCCACAATTCACGCTGTACGCGGATACCCGCAAAGGGCGTCGGCCCGCCTTCACGGAGGCCTTGGAACCGGTCGAGGCCGAGCGGCTTTATGGCCGGTTTGTCGAACTGGTCGCGGCCACCGGTCTGGTGACACACACCGGGCAATTCGGCGCGAAAATGGAGGTCCGACTGACCAACTACGGCCCGGTCACCATATTGCTTGAACATGATGTTCCCGAACATCCGTGAATTGTCGCATCGCTTTGAACTGATGTTGGCCTCGGGCTCGCCGAGACGGCAACAATTCATGGAGGAGATCGGCTGTCGCTTCGTAGTTCAGACGCACGAGATCGAAGAATCGCGGCGTCCGGGCGAGTTCCCTTTCCCGTTCGCACTGCGTTTGGCTGAAGAAAAGGCACTCGCAATC
>JBGOTX010000219.1:0-4351 GCA_041476705.1 Candidatus Zixiibacteriota bacterium | reverse complement strand
TCGTCATTCCGCCGACCGGTGACCCTGAAAATCTTGTTCTTATGCCGCTCCGTGTAGTACAGGATATTCGATCCGGAACCGGAGAAGGGGCAAATCGAGGGGGTCTGCTGAGTAAGCCAAACGCGAATCTTGTATCGCCAGTCGGTGTTGGTCAGGGCGCCCACCGGGCAGATCTCGACGAGATTTCCTGAAAACGGATTGTCCACTTGCTGACCGGGCACGGCATTGATTTCGGTATGGTTGCCGCGCTCGAACGCTCCCAGATCGTATTCGCCGAACGCCTCTTTGTTGGCCCGAACGCATTTGAAGCAGAGAATACAGCGGTTCCGGTTGAGGACAATCTCCGGCCCGATGCGAATATCATCGAAGGTGCTCGGAACCCCGTCTTCGATCTTGCGAAGCTTCTGGAACTCAAACCGACTGTCGTCGAATCCGTGGGCAAATGTCAGGTTCTGCAGATCGCATTCACCGCCCTTGTCGCAAGTCGGACAATCGAGCGGGTGATTGAGCAGGGTGAACTCGATAATGGCGCGCCGCCCCTGCTTGACCTTGTCCGACTGGGTATAGATGACCATCCCGTTGGTAACTTCGGTCGCGCATGACACCTGCAATTTGGACATCTTTTCGATCTCGACATAACACATCCGGCAGGCCCCCACCGGCTTCAGCTTCGGATGCCAGCAGAAGTACGGAACAGGTATTCCCATGCTAAGGGCGGCCTGCAGGACCGTCGTCCCCTTGGCAACCGTAGCGGCGCGGCCGTCGATCGTGAAGGTTACCGTCTCGACCGCGTGAACGTGAGTGTCTGTCTTGACCGTATCCGCCACCACTGCTCCTACTTGAACTCGAACCGGGTGTTCACCTGACACCGGTGGTTGTCGATATGGTACTGCCACTCGTCGCGGTAGAGCCGGATGGCCGACTGAATCGGCATGACGGCGGCATCGCCGAGCGGACAGATAGTGCGTCCCAGAATATTCGAGCAGACTTCGTCCATCTTTTCAATATCCCCCGGCCGGCCCTGCCCATGCTCGATACGATCAATGATCTGTTCCAGCCAGGCGGTTCCCTCGCGACAGGGCGTGCACTTGCCGCATGATTCGTGACGGAAGAAATGAATCAGTTTGAGCAAAACCCAAACGATGCAGGTTTCTTCATGGAACACAATAATCGCGCCCGAACCAAGCATTGAGCCCTTGGCCGTCAGCGCTTCGTAATCAAGCTGGACATCGATCATATCGGGCGTCAAAAACGGCGTCGAAGCGCCACCGGGGATAACACCCTTGAGTTTCTTGTCGCCGAGAATGCCGCCGCCGAAGGCCGGATCATAAATCATCGATTTCAGATTGAACCCGAGTTCCACCTCGTAATTGCCCGGGCGTTTCACGTGTCCGGACAAACTGAAAATTTTGGAGCCGGCGGATTTCTCGGTGCCGAGCTTGCGATACCATTCCGCGCCATGATTGATGATGTGCGGCACGGCGGCCAGCGTTTCGACATTATTCACGATTGTCGGGCAGGCGTACAGCCCCTCGATCGCCGGAAACGGCGGGCGGATACGCGATAGACCGCGCTCACCCTCGAGTGAATTGAGCAGGGCGGTTTCTTCGCCGCAGATATACGCGCCGCCGCCGGTGTGTACGATCATGTCAAGATCGTACCCGCTCCCGTAGATGTTTTTCCCCAGATGGCCGCGGGTATACGCTTCGCGCATCGCCGATTCCATCCGGTCGATACTGTGATTGAACTCACCCCGGATATAGATGAACATCAGCCGGCAACCGATCGCGTACGAGGCGATAGCCATCCCTTCGATCACGGCATGCGGATCGCGTTCCATGAGCACCCGATCTTTGCAAGTGCCCGGTTCCGATTCATCGGCGTTGCAGACGAGATAGCGCGGCTTGGGCGAGTTCTTGGGCACGAATCCCCACTTGAGGCCGGTCGGGAATCCAGCGCCGCCGCGCCCGCGAAGCCCCGAGTTCTTGACCGTCTCAGCGACCTGTTCGGGCGTCATGCCGGTCAGCGCCTTGCGCCAATTCTGATACCCGCCGTGTTGCTCGTAAGTGGCCACTTTGATTTGGTCGGGATATTCAACATACCGAAACAGATGCAATCTGTCGGACTTGGCGACCGCCGCGGCGTTGGTGATGACCGGTGAGTAGAACATCAGCCCTTCGCCTTCAACTCTTCCAGAATCTTGTCCACCTTCTGGGGCGTGAGATTCTCATAGAAATCCTGGTTGATCTGCATCATCGGAGCAGTGGCGCATGATCCGAGACATTCCACCGAGATGAGCGTGAATAAATTGTCTTTGGTGGTCTCGCCCTTCTTGATTGCCAGCTTCTTTTCGAGATAGCCGACCAGACTGTCGGCGCCCATCAGGGCGCACGAAATATTGTGACATACCTGAATCAAGTGTTTCCCGACCGGCTCTTTGGGAAACATCGTATAGAACGTCGCGGCCTCGGCAACTTCACCGGCCGGGACATTGATCACCTTGGCAATTTCAGCATACAGGTCATCGTTCAAGTGCCCGATCTGATGATAGGCAATCGTTAACGCCGGGAGAATCGCCGACTTGTGGTGCGGATACTGAACCGCCCGCTCTTTCATCTGCTTAATCGATTCAGCCGTCAGGATCATCGGTCCACCTCTCCCAGCACGATATCAATTGATCCGATCGCGCAGACGACATCGGACAACAGTCGACCTTCACAGAGCACCGGAAGGACCGCCAGATTGACAAACGACGGCGGCCGAACCCGAATCCGCCGTGGAAGAGGCGTGCCGTCGCCGGTGATATAAAATCCGAGTTCACCTTTGGGGCTCTCGATCGCCTGATATACCGAACCGAGCGGCGCCCTGAATCCTTCGGTGACCAGTTTGAAATGGAAAATCATCGATTCCATCTTGTGCAGGACGTCTTCCTTGGGCGGCAATACTACCCCCGGGACATGCGCTCGGTACGGTCCCGACGGCATCCCGTCGATTGCCTGCTTGATTATTCTCAGAGATTGTCGAATCTCCTCCAGACGAAGCAGGTATCGGTCGTAGGCGTCGCCGTTCGCGCCGAGTGCGATGTCAAAATCGAATTTCTCATACCCGGAGTATGGATTGGCTTTGCGCAGGTCATGCTTGACGCCGCACCCTCGCAACATCGGGCCGGTCAAGGACCAGTTGATCGCCTCTTCGGCCGAAATCACCGCCACACCTTTAGTGCGGTTGATAAAAATCTGGTTGCTGGTCAAGAGCGTTTCATACTCTTTGATCCGCTCCGGAATCACCCTGAGCACCTCGCGAACACGAGCGTCAAAATCCGGCGGGAGATCGTGTGATAAACCGCCGATACGAATATACGAGGTCATCATTCGCTGACCGCCGCATGCCTCATAAATATCAATAATCACTTCTCGCTCACGGAACGCGTAGAGGACCATCGACAGCGCGCCCATATCGAGCGCATGCGTCCCCAGCCAGACCAGGTGCGAGGCAATCCGTGTAAGCTCCGCCAGACAGACCCGGGCATATTTGACTTTCTCAGGGACGTCGATATCCAGCAATTTTTCAACGGCCAGGCAGTAGCCGAGATTGTTAGACATGGGCGCCAGATAATCCATCCGGTCGGTGCACGGCAGGGCCTTGTAATACAGCTTGGACTCCATAGTCTTTTCGATACCCGTATGCAGGTACCCGATAATCGGCCGCGCCTTGACTATGGTCTCCCCTTCAACCTCAAGTTCGACCCGCAGAACGCCGTGGGTTGATGGGTGCTGGGGACCCATGTTGATATTCATGGTCTTGGTTTCGAGCATTACTTGATCACCTCAGGAGGAAGGTCCTTGTTCCAGGTGAACACGGGTGTTTCCCAAATCAGCGGAAAATCTTTTCGGAGCGGATGACCCTCAAGATCATCCGCGGTGAGAATTTTCGTCAGGTCGGGATGCCCGGTAAACACGATACCGAACAGGTCAAATACTTCGCGCTCGAGCCAGTTGGCCCCGTTCCAGAGTGGAGTGAGACTGGCAATTTCCGGTTTGTCGGCCGAAAGCATCGCCTTGAGAAAAAATCGATACTTATGGGAAAGCGAATAGAGATTATACACAACCTCGAACCGGCCATCGGACTCGGCGATCGGATGGCCGAGCCAGTCGACACAGGTAATATCGGCGAGAAATTTCACATCGAGTTCGCCCGAATCGAGCAGGGCCTCGCAGATCGGCCCGAGGTATGCCGGCTTTATATAGAACGACTGCTGATCGCGGAAATTATCCTCGCGGACAATCGCCTCGGCAAATCGGCTCTGGAGAAACTCTCGTATGCGCTCTTTCATCGGGCCGGGTTGTTCCAT
>JBGOTX010000218.1:0-4356 GCA_041476705.1 Candidatus Zixiibacteriota bacterium | reverse complement strand
CGCCGGTACTCAAACACCTGCCCATCCGGGTAACCCCATTGTACTTTGGACTCGATGGTTCCTTTCCCAATCACCCGGCTTCACCGATCGAACTTGAAAATCTGGTTGACCTGCAGAAGAAGATGGCCGAGGAGAAGGCCGATTTCGGCGTGGCGTTCGACGGCGACGCCGACCGGATGTTCTTTGTCGATAAGAACGGCAAACAACTGGGCGGTGACATGGTGACGGCACTGGTGACCAAGTCACTGCTGTCAAAACATCCCGGCGAGACGGTTCTGTACAATCTCATCTGCTCCAAGGCCGTACCTGAATTGGTGACGCGCCTGGGCGGTACCGCGATACGCACGCGGGTCGGCCATGCCCTCATCAAGCCGCTCATGAAGAAATGCAATGCCATCTTCGGCGGTGAGCATTCCGGCCACTTCTATTTTCGGGACAACTGGTTTGCCGATTCCGGCCTGATCGCCTTTTTGGTCTGTCTGGAACTGATCTCGGTCGAAAACCGACCGCTTCATGACATGGTGAAGGAAATCGATCCGTATGTTCGCTCGGGCGAGATCAACAGCCGGGTCAAGTCGGTCCAGGAAAAAACCGAGGCCGTCCGACTGGCGTTCGCCGACGGCGCACAGGACATGCTCGACGGACTGACTGTCACCTACGACACCTTCTGGTTCAACCTCCGACCATCCAACACCGAGCCGCTCTTGCGCCTGAACATTGAAGCCGATTCCCCCGCCGTGCTGGAAGACGTGAAAGCGAAACTGCTCCGAATCATCAGGTCGTAGCCATGCCAACCGGACGCTCCGCACGCATTTTGATCGTCGATGATGACCCGCTCCTGCTGGAACTGCTCACCGATACCCTGACCGCTATCGGACACGAAACTGTGCCGGCGGGCGACGGCGCAGTAGCGCTGGATATACTCCAGACCGAGCAGTTTGATCTGATGATTACCGATATCAAGATGCCCCATGTTGATGGCCTCCAGTTGCTGAAGAAAGTCAGACGTCACTATCCCAAAATGCCGGTGCTCTTTATCACGGGAGTGGCTTCGCAGGAAGTGATTGGGCAGGCCGAACCCGATGGGTTCCTGGCCAAGCCGTTTCGCATCACCCATATTGAAGAAATGATCGACCGGACCTTGTCGCGGAAGGAAAAGATGGGGTTCGATCACCGGCATGAATTGCTGGTGGTCAACGGTGCGGGACGGCTCGCCGACCAATTTGTCGAAGGGCTGTCGGCACAGGGGTTCGGCTTGTTCACGTATACCGAAGTCGATGAAGCGGTTCGCGAATTGGATAACAACCAGTTCATGGCGATTCTGGCCGATATCGCCCCCTGGTCAGTGCGTCCGGTCGACGCGCTGGCCCGCCTGCGTCAACACGCCCCGATCACGCCGCTCATTCTCAACGCCGACGTTTTTCCGGCAGATACGCATGACCGGGTGGCGCGCGAGTTCGATCTGGCCGGATTCATCGCCGCCCCGTTCGCTCTGCCCCAGGTCACCGCCTTGTTGAACTCGCTCACGATAATCCCGGCCGAGCGGTAAGCTCAACCGACTGATTTTTGATTCGGTCAGTCCGCCATTTATGATGCGCCCCTCTCCAACAGAATAACGCCTCCCCCAATTCCACACAAAAAAAGAAGGGCCCCGTTGCTGCGGCGGGGCCCTGTCTTATCAGGTTAGATTAAGAATGCAGATTTACTTAATCATGACCATCTTTTTGACGGAAGTGAAATCACCCGCGCTCAGTCTGTAGAAGTACATACCGCTCGCGTAATTCGCACCGTCGAAGATAACCGAGTAGTTACCCGCTTGATCCGCCGTACCACTGTAGGTCTGAACAACCTGACCCTGGACGTTGTACACTGAAAGTGTCCACGCCGAGGCCTTGGGAATATCAAACCGGATGGTGGTTAACGGGTTGAACGGGTTCGGATAGTTCTGAGCCAGCGCAAAGTCGGTCGGCACATTGTGTCCGACAACCCTCTGACCGAAAATCGTGGACAGTTCGATCGAAACAATCTGGGCACCGCCCACATTCACGAACGAACCCACGAATCCTTCCAGAGCTACGGCGTCGTTGGAGATCGGCGGATGAACCAGTATTCTGGTCTGGCCGTTCTGGGCGTCGTAGTTGTAGCTCAGACCCATGTTCCGGGCGTTGCTCGTCAAGGACGGAGTCACGTTGCCGTCTACGACGACAAACGCGGCACCCATCTTGGCGTCGCTATTTACACCGAGAACACCGTCCCTATTCGTCCAATTGGCTTCAAGCGGCGTCGCATCGACAACGACCTTGGGAACCGCCAAGGCGTCGCCAACGACGACCCGGATCATGTAAACCAGGTCGGCAACCGTCAGCGTTAAGCCATCGGCGTTCACATCGGAAGCGGCCATCGAGCCGGCCGAGTGAGTTCCGAACGCGCTGAGACCAGTGATGAAGTAGTTAGTGAACATAACGACGTCGGCGATTTCGTACGTGACGCCGTTCATGTTGATGTCACCACGGTTGTCGAGTTTGTTGGCGCAGGCAATATCAACGCCGCCATTGTAGAAGTCAACCGCGCGAACCGGCTGGCCCTTGGGAGTCGCCGTGTTGCACAGAGGAGCCGGAGCTCCAGTGATGCTCGGGAACGGTTTGGTGAAGTCGGTGATTTCGTAATAGGAATCCGAACCACCACTGCCAACCCAATTCCAGACGCTCTTGGAAATCAACAGCTGGTCACCTTTGACGGTCGACAGGCCGTTGTCGCCACAATCCACCCAGATGAAGTTGACCGGTACAAACGAGCATTCGAGATTACGGTCGTTCTTCACCATGAACGTCAACACAGCCAGCTGGTTGGAGACAGAGCCGGTGTTGACGAAGCAATTCGGATGGGCAGCGCCATTGTTGGTCTCAGCAATCGCCGTCAAGCGAACCATTCCGCTCGGACAGCCACTGCCGCAATTGCCGCTGGGACCGTTACGATAGGTGAAATACTCCCATCCGCAGTCGGTCAGGAACTGACCTTGCGTCGCCGTCAGCAGCGTCAGTATCGAATTATCGTACTGAATGAGGAGGTCATAACCACCTATTGGAACGTTGTTGTAGGTGCCGGGGAGCATGGAAATGTCCACGGTGGTGGTTGTACCCCACACAACACCTATGCCGCCCTGACCATGTTGTTTCTGAATCGTGATCGCCGCCGACTTGACCTCTATGTTGAAACAGCACGTATCTGCATTAGACGGGCTGCACGGAGAACAAGCCTTAGCGCCATCGGCCACCTTTACACAGATCTGGAACGTGCCTGTGTAATTCGGAGCGTTCTGGGTCACGAAGGTCACCAGACCGGTGAGCGGATTCACGGTGACTCCACCCGGAGCGGTTGTGCTCACGAGAGTATACACCAGACCGCCCGGACCATGGTCAGCATCGGTGCCCGACACCTGTGCAGTGATGGTGGTACCCATCCAGCCCGACAGGTTGGCGGGGCAAACCGCAACCGGGGCCGTGTTCTGCACGCAGATGTTGAACTGCACGGTGTCAGCCGCACCGCACTTGTCAGTGGCAACGATTTTGATGAGGCTCGAGTCTGTGCACACATCCTGAGCCGTGGTCTGCCAGAAAATCTTGCCATCTGCAGATCCAACTGTCATTGCCGCCGGACCCGCCAGCTTCGAATAGGTGATCGCCTCACAGCCAGTGGCTATGTCGGGATCGGTCGCTGACGCGGTCGCACTGAACAAAACACCCCAATGAATAGTGGCATCGGCGATATTGGCCAGCACCGGAGCCGAATTGGTCACGGTAACTGTGCCGGCGTTCACTGCGGCCGGAACGATCTGCGAATTAGCGGCATTAACGAACTGGGTCACGATCGGGGAGGTCGGGTTCGGATAGGTGAACTCGCCGCCGGCAATCGAAACCGTGCCGCCGCAACAGTCGTTGGTCTTGAACTTTAGCTGCGCTACAACCTTGGGGCCGGCTGCAAGAACTGAGCCGCCGGGCTGCAACCGCATAGCGGAAAAACGGATGGTGTCGGGGTCCGTACCGTTCACCTTCGTGAGATCAATCACACGATCAGGAAGCTGGGTGAAAGCCGGATCCCATGCCACGGTCAACGAATCAAAGAACGAGCATCCCGTGGCCTTGGAGACCACCAGGACGATTTCGATCGCGCTCACCGAGTCCGACGTAACGTTAGCCGTTACGTTGACTTGGGAGTTGGTGCATCGAAAAGCGTTCTTGGACTGGATCGTGACGTCGTTCGCCATCGCGAACGACCAGCCGAATACCACTATAAAGGAGATCAGCAGCAAAGAATATAAGGTTCTTTTTTGCATCATGCAATGCTCCTTTAAAACAT
>JBGOTX010000217.1:0-4363 GCA_041476705.1 Candidatus Zixiibacteriota bacterium | reverse complement strand
CTTGCGCTTGATCAATCTGACAAAACCGAGGTTTGGTTCGCGGCTGTCGAAATCCGCCGGGCGGAAACAGTTGCACCGGTCCATCAGCGCTTTGAGTTGCGCCGACACGGAGTCGAAATAGATGGGCGATCCGACCAGCAGGCAATCGCACTCGGCGATCTTTTCAAGCACCGGCGTGATTTCATCGTGAAACACGCACCATTCCTCATGAGGGGCCTTGCCGCACGCCTGACACGGGATGAATTTCAACTCGTTCAGCTTGGCCAAGCTCGTCTCGACCTGATGCGAGGACTTGAGCTCCAGTTCCACCGTCTCCGCAATCTTTCCAAGCAGTAGATCGGTGGATGAATTCGGGGTTGGCGAACCAGAGATAATCTGTAGTTTAATCAAGTTCGGTTCCCTCCAGCTCTTCGAGCGCGCCATATAGTTGGAGCAAATCGGTTTCGACCGTCCGCTTGCGCTCCGAGGCGGCGTGAAGGCGCTCCCAGTCGTGGGTCGGTATGCCGCCGTTGATGTCCGACTCGAGTGACTCCAATTCATGTTCGAAATCGGCGATCCGCGATTTGGTCGACTTAATATCCTTCTTCAATTTGGCCTTCTTGCGCGAAAGCAATTTGAACTCCGACACCTCTGACTTGGCCGATTTGTTGTCCTTTGGCCGGGTAGACTCCGGCATTTCGTATTGTGATGTCTTTTCGACAAAGTACGTGTAGTTGCCGTCGTAGAGGTTCGTGCGACCATCCTTGATATGTACCACCTTGTTCACCACCCGATCAAGAAAGAACCGATCGTGGCTGACAATCAAACAACTGCCGTCGTACTCCAACAGCGCCGATTCGAGCGCCTCGCGGGCGTAGATATCCAGATGATTGGTCGGCTCGTCGAGAATGACGAAGTTGGCCGGATGATATAACAACTTGGCCAGACAGAGTTTGGTTTTTTCGCCGCCGGAGAGGGCCGCGACTGCTTTAAGGGCCTCCTCGCCGGTGAAACCAAATCGTCCCAGGTACGACCGCATCGGGCCGACTTCGGCCGCCTGGTCGACCTCCCAGATATTATCAAGCACCGTGGCGCTCTCGTTGAGGTCGGAAAGTTCCTGATCGAAATAGGCGACCTCGACATTGTTCCCCAGCCGGATATTGCCCGAAATCGGTTCCAGATCACCGATCAATGCTTTGAGTAAAGTAGACTTGCCGGAGCCGTTGCGACCGATCAATCCGATTCGCTCGCCGCGATAGATATCAAAGGTAACCCCCTTCAGCACCGGCGCATCGCCATATCCGAGCACGACATTTTCAAGCGAGAGCACGTGCGCGTACGACCGGCCGGATGACTGCACGCGAATCGCCGGCCCGGAAGCATCGGTGCGCGGCGGCGGAAGCCGCTTGATCCGGTTGAGATGTTTGAGCCGGGACTGCGCCTGCTTGGTCTTCTGTCCGGCCATGTTCCGGCGGATAAACTCTTCGATCCGCTTGATCTCCTCCTGCTGATGCCGATAGTGGTGCTCGGCCAGCCGCCGCCGGTCTATCCGCTCATTCAGGTACCGCTCGAATCCTCCGGTATAACTGTCGAGTTTGCCAAAACTCATATCCCAGACTTTATCAGCGGCGGCGCTCAGGAAGGCACGATCGTGCGACACGATGATATACGCTTTGGTGGACTGGCGGAGGTATTGTTCAAGCCAGCGGGTGGAATCGATATCGAGATGGTTGGTCGGCTCGTCCAAGAGCAACAAGTTTCCCCGTCCGGCCAACAACCGCGCCAGACCGGCCCGGTTTTTTTCGCCGCCGGAGAAATTGCCCAGGGGATCCGGTAGGCGATCATCACTGAATCCCAATCCGTGGAGTATGGTACCGACCTCGTGCTCAAACTCAAAGCCGCCGTCTTTCTCGAAAACCTGCTGCAGGTGTCCGAGCTCTTCGAGTTGTTCCTTGCTATGTGGATTGAGTTCGAGCGCGTGCTCAAGTTCGCTGATACGCCGGCGCATGGCGATGAGGTCGCGGCGGGCGTCGGCCACGAACTCAAAGAGCGTCATGTCCAGATACTCTGTCTTTTCCTGCTCGACATAGTCGATCTGGCAGGCGCGCGACCTGGTGATACTCCCCGTGTCCGGGTCCTGCAGACCGACCAACATTTCGAGGAGTGTGGTTTTCCCGATGCCGTTCTTGCCGACCAATGCGATCCGGTCGCCAGCAAAGATGGTAAAGGATGCGCTATCGAGAATGACTTGATCTTTGAAGCGTTTGGCGATTTGTTCGGCGGCCAGGAGCGTCATTCACTCTTCCTCCTCCGAACGAGACCCGCGTCCCAAAACCATCTCAATCGCCATCAGGATAACCGCCAGCCAGGCGAAAATCGACCAGAGTTCGCGCCCTACCCGGAATCCGGCCACCGCGGCGGCGATGGGTGACGATACTTCTATGACTCTCGGCGAACTGATCCCGAGCGATGTGGCAAACTGATCCGGATCGGCGGCGGCCAAATCACACTCGGACGGATTGACATTGACCGCGAACCGGTCGATTTCCCGTCCCTGATACTGAATCGAATAACTCCCCGGTTGGCCGGTCGGCTGGACCCGCGCCATCAGCGTGCCCTGACTTTCTTCGGGAATCAGCGCATACACGGCGCTGTCGGGCGTGATCAGATCGACCGACGCGGTCGCCGCACCCCCCACATTAAGCGCCCGCGTGACGTTGTCATCGGTAAACAGACGGATATCGAAGCTGGATAGATTGGATGACAGGTATTCGGCGGTTCGTGAGACAAACGGCACAAAGAAAGCATGGCTGACCAGATCGCTGTAATCGGGTGAGATCGGCCCGCACAGCGTCAGGGCTTTCCCGCGACCGTAGCCGGATTCCACCAGTGCGGGGCGGTCACCGCTGAATCGCATCAGCACACGCGCAGAGGGTGTTGTCCGAGCGGTCGGCAGAGAGTAGAACTTGATCTCGGGGAATTTCTCCTCGGCCAGACCGAAAATCGAAAAGATCGGATGCGTCGTTTCGATTGATTTGATCGTGTAGTACCCGGCATGGGTGGTCACCGGCGGCGCGGGAGCGTCAATCGTCACGCCCGAGACCTCGCTCCAAACTCGATTGACATACGCCGGGTCGGATTTTGCGCCATATATCAGCCACACCCCCTTGCCGCGACGAACGAATGACTTGATCTGCGAGACTGCGCCATCTGACAATGAGGGTATCCCGGCCAAGACTACCACGTCGTACTCGTCGAGATTGGCTTCCTCCACCTGCTCCGGCGCTGCGCTCTTGACCGACCACGAGAGATTCTGCTCGACCGAAGGCATGAGCGCAAGTCCGGCGAAGGCGGCCGCGGGATCGCCGTCGACAATCAGCACATTGAACCGTTCTGGGATGTGAAAAGAGAAATAGTACCGGTTGTCTTCGAGCAAAGCATCGTCGGGAATCTCCACGTACCCCGAATAGAACCCGGTCTGCGAGACGGTCGAGACGAACCGTACGACCGATTCGCTTCCGGCGTTGACGGCAAAACCGGTCTGGGCGACCCGGCGGCCGTTCAGGAAAAGCGACGCGATCTGATCGCTCTTGTTATCAGTCCCGTAATTGCGCACCGTGGCGCTCACGGCAAACTCGTGTCCCGGCACGATCAACTGACCGCCGAAATCGAGAGTGATAATGCCGCTGTTGTCGATCGCTCCCGAAGGCAACGCCACCACGTACACGGTGGCGTTCACGTTCGCGAGAACCTGCTTCTCCGGCAGGGATTGGCGCTGGTGATCGGTCACCACGTATATTTCGCGGTTGAGATTGCCCGCCTGCGACACCAGCGTGACCGCCGCTTCCAGCGCGTCCTGAAAGCCGGCCTTGCGGTGTCCAGGGGACAGTCTCTTCAGCTGTTCCACCGCCGCCGCCGCGGAGCCGAATCCGCCCGCCGCAGACTGGTCATCGGTGTGAGCCAGTGGAATCAGCGCCACCTGATCGGATGGTCCGAATGTCGCCAGGAGTTCTTCGGTGCGTTTCTTCGCCAGATCGAACAGTTTGCCGTCCGCGACATACCGGTTCATCGACGCGGAATTATCGAACAACACGATCGCCGAGACACTCGCATGCGATCCGGCTGATCCGCCTTTGGTGGTTGGTCGCGCAAAGGCCAGCACAACCGCCAGGATCAGGAGAGTACGGACAATGAGCAGAAGCAACTGCCGGATTTTAAGCCGTCTAACCTGCCGGCGTTGCATTGCCTTGAGATGCCGGAGCGACGAAAACTCCACCACCTTCACTTTCCGACGCGAGAACAGATGTATGATTAGCGGAATAACGGCCGCCACGGCGGCGAAGAGCATCGTGGGATTAAGAAAGTTCAGCATCGGCTATTGGGT
>JBGOTX010000216.1:0-4380 GCA_041476705.1 Candidatus Zixiibacteriota bacterium | reverse complement strand
CTCCTCACCTATCTCCAGCGCGAACTTAAAGGGGATTTCGGCCAGGGGATCAATATCGCCGGGTATCGCGGCGGGTATCTGCCCAACGAACGCCGTCGGATCGAACAGGGGCTTCGCAACGGCTCGATTACCGGCGTGGTCTCGACCAACGCTCTCGAACTCGGTATCGATGTCGGCTCGCTCGATGTGTCGATCATTGTCGGTTACCCCGGCACGATTGCCTCGCTCTGGCAACAAGCGGGACGCGCGGGACGGCGGAGTAGTGTATCGCTGACGATCCTGATTGCCAATTCGACCGCGATCAACCAGTTCCTGTGTGCCGAGCCGAAATATATTTTCGACCGCTCGCCTGAATCGGGGGTGATCGACCCGGAGAATTTGATAATCAAAACCTCGCACCTCAAGTGTGCCGCGTTTGAATTGCCGTTCGACATGGATGAATACGGGAAAGACCAGAACGCCGGGAAGATTCTGGATTACCTGACTGAACAAAAAGTCGTCCGCAAAACAAATGGCCGGTACCACTGGTCATCGGAGATCTATCCGGCGCAGGAGATTTCGCTCCGGTCGGCCTCGCCGGATAATTTTGTCATTTTGAATCAGTCGAATAACTCCGAGGTGATCGGCGAGGTCGACTGGTTTTCGGCGCCGGTCTTTCTGCACCCGGAAGCGATCTATCTGCACGGCGCCCGGCAGTATCAGGTCACCCAACTCGACTGGGAAGGGAAGAAAGCGTATGTCAAGGAAGTCGAGGTCGATTACTACACCGACGCCGAGACCAAGAGCGATTTGAAAGTGCTGGCCGTTCACGACGAAACAGTGGCGATGGACGACGCCCGCATGCATGTGGGCGAAGTATCGGTGACTTCGGTGACCGTGCTGTTCAAGAAGATCAAGTTTCAGACGCACGAAAATGTCGGTTCCGGCGAACTGAAACTGCCGGAGCTTGAGATGCACACCGAGGCGTTCTGGTACTCCTTCCCCGGCGATATCGCGTTCAAGCTGAAACTCGAGGGGTCGGTGTTCGGTGGGGCACTGCGTGGGCTGGCCAATATCCTCGGCCAAATGGCCCCCTTGTGGGTGATGTGCGACTCGCGCGATTTGCGCTCGATCTCGCAGGTCCGCGCGCCGTTTACCGAACGCCCAACTTTGTATATTTACGAAAACATCCCCGGAGGTGTCGGGTTAGCGCGCAAAATATACTCCGAGGCCGACAAGCTGTTCGAGACGACGATTGACCATATCCGTAAATGCCCCTGCCAATCGGGGTGCCCCGTGTGTGTCGGCCCTCAACTTGAGATCGGCGAGCAGGGTAAGCTTGGCGCAGTCAAGTTGCTTGAGTATATGCTGGCAGTGGGGGTGTGAGGATAAGCCGCGGAATTGCCTGCTTGTATATTCTGAAGTGCGCCGACAGTTCCTTGTATGTCGGTTCAACCACGCAATTGGATGCGCGGATATCCCAGCATGAAATGGGGCGTGTTAGGGGATTCACATGTTCGCGTCGACCCTTTGTAATGGTGTATCGATGTGAGTTTCCATCGATATATGAAGCCATCAGTGCCGAAAGACAGATCAAGGGGTGGACAAGGGCGAAGAAGCTTGCCTTGATCGGCGGGCGGTTTGATTTGTTGCACACACTATCAATCTGCAGAAACAAGACTCGTTCTTTGAACAAACAGACGTGAGCGCATAGAACGTCGCCCTGAGCGGAGTCGAAGGGCGACCTGGTAAAGATCAAATCCGCATTTGCCCCCATCGGGTTTCGACTCCGCTCAATCCGACGTCGAACGGTTGCTAACTGTTGACAGTCGAGGAAAAGGCAAATATGTTTCAAGCAAAATTCACTCCGCCAAGTGGTCTTTCGGGAAGAAATGAGTCAATTAGGCGATCTCCGGTTGATACTGGGGTGACCTTAAACGTCTATGAAATAGGAGTGGGATAGTCGCCGTCGGTAGCCATATTATTTGACATGGACATGGGCGGCGGAGGTTTGGCTTGCAGTTTGTTCTTAGAAAGACAAGAGGAGGGGACTCTATGTTGTCAGTTAACGATCACTCAATTACAACGTCAAACGTGATGCAACGGCGAACGGTGAAGATCTCAAAGGCGGTACTCACTTTCGCCTTCTTAATCTGCATTCTGATTGGCGGGCTGTGTGGGTTGGTTTGGGGAGATACCGCGTGGCAGATTATTCAGGTGCGCGAGGGGGATTCAATCGTAGAGTACCAGCTTGTCCCGGAGCAACTTGGCGACTCTATTGTCTTGGCAAGACATCATGTCGAACGAATCAAACTCCACCCTGTCAATCCGAAAATTGGAAACTATTCTCCGAGGCCTTTTGAGCTTGACTCCGCCACCATTGCTGCGACATCACTCAATGTGAATACTACCTTGGAGCCGGTGCCAAGGAAGCCGGGACCTGCGACGGTTAAGATTCGCGTTTGGTGGGGTGAGCGAGCTATAACGGCCGATACGGCTCAATTCCGGCTCGGCTTTGTCAACCTACCCGGGAACAAGTCGGAGATAAGGACAATCTCATTCGGTCCAAAACACGAATGGGACACTACATTTGACATATCGATTCGTTCCCTCGATACCTGCGGCATCACCGTGACCATAATTGCGCCGAACAATATGGGCGTCGACGATTTGTACTTGGTAGCTTCCCCTGACTCGATAGCTACTTATCACGGTGACCCAAGGGTCAAACCGATGAGACTTATAAGTCCCGCTATCACTAAGTCGGAGCGTATTAATGGAATGCTGATAGATTCTTTGCCTCCGGTCAAACCGCTACTCCGCGTTGATACCGTCAGTGCCAAAGGAGTGACCCTCGCCGACTTGGCCAAACCCGGGCAAGATCCAAGAATCATAACATCTTCGAGCATGGCGGTACTAGAGCAGTATCCTCTGACGGAAACCGATGTCCAGACTATTCTCGTCGATACCCAGTATTATGAAAGGTCGCGCGGAGAGCACAAGTTTCATCCGGTTCTCACAATAAGAGACATCGAAGCGTATACGCGCCGCATAGCCGATTCTATTTTTGAGTTAACCGCTGACAGCGTCATAGAGATTTGGCTTGATTTAAGAACGGTTGCCGACACCAATGGCATAGGTGCGCTTGTTGATTCGCTTGTTGCAACCGACACTAGCGGCATTTACAGGTCGCACGCGACGGGAAGGAGGTTGAGGCTCTTGCGGGACCGTGGCGTACCATGCGACTCTTGGCCGAGGCCAAGGTAAGAACCGGCTGAACCGCTTCACTTCACCGGGGTCCTGCCCCAAAAGACCATCTGCCGTCAAGCCGCGAGGTATGACGGCACCGAGACTCAAAACACCGAAAACTTGAAGTACTTCCGCGGATTCTTCTGGATGTCGGCCACCAGATTGTTCAGCCGCGCGAGCAAATCCACCGTCTGAGCATATAGAGCCGTGTCGTTCACCAACAGCCCGGCGGAGCCCTCGCCACGGTTGAGTTTCATCGAGATCGTATCCAGCCGGGCAATAGTCCTGTTCAGGTTGTTGTACAGGGCCGGATCATCGATCACTTTGCCCAACGTTCCGTGTGGCGATGAAAGCCGCCCACTCAGGTCATTTACTGCTCCGGCGGTCTTTTCAAGCGATGCAAACAGCCGCTCCTGGTTTTTCGCCAGATGATCAGTGAGTGTAGTCAAACTCGACAGCAGTTTCGTCAGGTTGGCATAGAGCGCCGTGTCACGCGCCATCCGACCAAGGGTTCCTTCTCCCCGGTTCATCCGCCCCATCAGTGTATCGAGATTACCGGCGAGCTTGCGAAGCTCCCCCGCCGCTTTCTCCCCCTCTTTGAACATAGCGCTCGCCTCGCCGACATCTCGGGTAGGAACAACATCCATTTCCTTTATTTGCGGGTGGTCCGGTGTACCGGGGATGACTTCCACATACTTGTCGCCGAGAAAGCCAATCGTGCCCAACTGGACCTGCGAGTTTTCGGTGAGCATCGGCCAGATCGATTGTTTCACCCGGCAGACCACCTGGACCTGCCGAACGGTGTCCAGATTTACAAACTCGACCGAATTGACATTGCCGACCTCGACACCGGACATCCAGACGGGCGACCCCTTCAACAGTCCGCCGACGTTTCTGAAATAGCAAGTAAACTTCCCTTTGGATTCAAAGATTGAAGTACCGGCGCCGGAAAATGAGGCCCAGATCAGCGCCGCGAGGGCCAGCATGAGCAAAATTCCGACGCGAAGGTTTCCCCATCTGACATGAATGGATTGTTTCATATAGAACTGTATTCCATCAATCGGTCGTTCGTCAAGCGTTGTGGATGAATTTCCTCGCCATCACCAGGTCCATCGATTCGCGAAACGGCTCCAGAAAGTCCCGGACCCGTCG
>JBGOTX010000215.1:0-4384 GCA_041476705.1 Candidatus Zixiibacteriota bacterium | reverse complement strand
GATGACGCCGGATTGGTCTTGGGGAGAATGTCGTGCGCCTTGTGGCAGGAGGCGCAGGTTGCCGCTTTCACCGACCCGCCCTTCACCGCCAGACCATGATACGAATCCTGATAGGTCGTGAACTTCCCCTTCACCAAACCAAATTTCTCATTGATTCGCGCGTCGTTGTGGCACTTGGCGCAAACATAGTCGGACAGATTGGCGCTATTGACCGGGGAATTGGGATCGCTGATTTCAAGGATTTCGTGTTCGCCGTGGCAATCGGTGCAATTGGGACTGTCGAGGATCCCAGCCGCCAGGGCTTTGCCGTGAACGCCCCGGCTATATTGAATGTAAATGTCGTTATGACATTTCGAGCAGGTCTTCGGAATATTCATCTTGTTGACGCTGGACAGTGGATCGGAGGCCTTCCGAAGATCGTGCATGCCGTGACAATCGTTACACGATGCGGCCGATCCAATACCTTTGCGCACACCCTGCGCATGCACGCCCCGCATATACCGATCGAACGAATCGGCGATCCGCACATCGGGGTCCTGCTTGAGAACCAGCGCATGGTGACAGGAGGAACAGGTGTAGGGAAGTTTGTTTGCCGACGTGGTCGCTTCGGGATTGGTGTGCGACAATATCTTGTGCTTGTCGTGACACGAGGCGCAGGTCGGCGCTTTAGGATTTTTCGCAACCGCGGCGCCGTGAGCCGATGCCATGTAAGTCTTCAAGACGTCATCATGGCAGGTTCCGCAATTGACCCGCTTCAACTGCTCCGGATGGGGATAGTCTTTAGTGCCGACCAGATCAGCGTGGCAATCGACACAGGTAATGCCGGTATGTACCGATGAATCCAACATGCCTGCCGTCACGTACATCGAGAGTTCCTTACCCTCGTGATCCACACCCTTCAGGGTCGAGTCGTTGTGACATCCGAGACAAGTTTGGTTATCCGTCTGCCCGTAAGCCCGCCCCCAACCGGCGAGGATACAGAACAAAGCCGCCCACAGTAGTACTCGATTATGCCGACTCATTTTTGTCCTTCCTATCTCCGCTTTTCGGCCGATTCCGCCGGTCCTTTGCCGGCCGCGGACCGGACTCACCAACTACTTGGTACTTTGTGAAAATAATAACAAACTAAATCGCTTGTCAATACCCCTATTATCCTGCTAATCTTAATTTTGCGTGGCTGAAGCGGCGACTGAAGGGGTCAACGATGGGGTAATTCCCTGGCTCTCCAGCTCCTTGCGGCGCCTGAGAAACGTCAGCATTGTGCCTAATAGTATGAGAATAGCTCCCGCCCACACTAGGTTGATAAGCGGCTTGTTGGAGACATCCAAGATCAGGCGTTCGCCCTGCGATTCTTCTACCAACCCCGGTATTGATAGCGTGACGGCGCCTTGATCCGCCAAAACCGACTGGATATCGACCTGATATGCCTTTCCGGCGATGGTCAGATTGGCTGGTTGGCTTACGATGATCGGCTGACCGTCCGGGCCGGTTTCATGAATTCGCGCAGGCATTAGAGAAATAGTCTGGCCATCGACCACGGCGTCAATCTTTGCCGTCACCTTCATCGATGATTCCGACCCGCCGTGCTTACCAAGTTCGTACCCGTTGAAAGTGAGATCAACCGCCCCAAGCGACTTCTTCTCCCCCTTCTTTAACAGCAACGGCTCGTCCGTTGCTTGCTTGACTTCCTCGGGGGAAAAGTAAGTGTCATGCAAAAGACCGCGACTGATATACGGCTTCTTCATCATCCCCTCCATCCGCTCAGACAAATACAACTGCGGACGCCCCTCGGTCTTGACACCATCATGGTCGAGCGACAGAATCACCTCATTATTTGGTTCTCTGATATCGCCCGCCAGACCGTTATAGGCGATCTGGAACCCGAATGCTTCCTTTGTCTGACCCTTCGGCAGTACCACCTTCTGGCTGGTTGAAAATACCGAAGACGCCAGAACGCCGATAATCATTACGGCGAAACCGAAGTGGGTAAGATGACCGCCGACGAGACGCCACCGCGACGGGAGAAACTCCAGCAAGCGTACCAGGTTCGACGCGAGCGCCATCGTCGCTATGGCGAAGAAGATAAGATGAAGCGGTTCACGAACGCCGACTATCAGCGCGATCACTACGGTACACACACCGGCCAACAGACCGGGGACCAGCGATTTCCGCCAGTCCGAACGCCATAATGCCATCCCCAAACCCAGCGCGGCCAGAAAGCCAGTGACGGCAACGACGGTTTTGTCGCCCGTGGCCACTATCGCTAGGGCCAGACTCAGAAGAATTGCGATTCCGGCAACGATCCCGAGTTTCCGTTTCCAGTCAGCCAGATTGAAAAGTGCAAAGTTCGTGAACGGTGAAATGGTCAGGAGCAGGGCGATGATGACGGCCATCGGTTGCGCGAATGTATTATACGTTGCAATATCGGCGGCTCGTGGCGTGCTCGAGAAGGCCGTCGTCAACAGCGGCAGGGACATCCAGAAGAGCACCACCAGGCCGAAGAGTAAGAGGGTAATTAGCCCGGACAACAATAGAAATTCGCGCCCGAAGAAATTGTAATTCAGTGATGCTGATTCAATCCCTCTTGCCCGGATTGCGAACAGAATGCCGGCCATGATCAGGAAGAACAGCATGAATCCGACTAATAGGCCGGTTATACCAAGATCGGTGAAACTGTGCACCGAAAAATCCTGAAGCACTCCACTGCGGGTCAGGAATGTGCCATAGACGACCAGCAAAAAAACCACGGCCGCAAGCGCCAGATTCGTTCGGCGCAGAGCCGATGATCGTCGCTCGATGATCATACCGTGCAGAAGCGCGAGTGAAATTATCCAGGGGACAAGCGACGAATTTTCAACCGGGTCCCAACCCCAGTACCCGCCCCAGCCGAGCGTCTTGTACGCCCAAAAGCCGCCGAGAATATTTCCGGCGCCAAGCGCCACGGCGGTGACGGTGACCCACGGAAAAGAAATCTTATTCCAAGTCGAGAAATCATTGCGGATGAGCGCCGCCAGAGCAATCACGAACGGCAAAGCGGCCACTGAATACCCAACAAACATCACGGGCGGGTGGATGACCATCCAGGGGTCGCGCAGTAGCGGATTCAGCCCGAGTCCATCGGCGACGGTGTGGTCCAGGTACGCGAACGGAGACAGCCGGACCAGCAGGATCAGGAAGAACAAATTGACGGTGGCGTAGACGGTCATCGCCCAGTATCGATACTGAGCCGCTTTCTTCAGCAGAACATAGCCGAACAGGGCGTTGAGCAGAAGCCACAACAGGTAGGTTCCTTCCTGCCCACCCCAGAAAGCCGAAATGATATAGAGTAGCGACTGCTTCTTTTCCGAATACTCGTACACATACTTGAAGGCGTAATTATGAGTGAAGAAAAGAACATAGAGCCAGGCTGAGGCCCCCGCCACGCAAATCGAGAACAGATTGTACGACCGATGCGCCAGAGCGCGGAAGGAATAATTGCCGCGCGCCAGAAAGAAAAAAGCCACTCCCGCTACGACGTTTGCGGCCAGTGCAAACAAAATAAGGAGATCACCGGGAGCTTGCCAGTCCATCATTAAGCTCCAGTCGGTGCTGGCGCCTTATCGTTCTTGATATCCTGCCATTCGCCACCCTCACCTTGATACTTCGACGGACACTTGACCAGCATCTGATCGGCGACAAAAACGCCGTCATCGCCGGGCTTTCCCTTCAGCACCACCGATTTGGCCTGGTCAAAGTTTCCCGGCACCACGCCATAAAACACCACCGGCCATCGCTTCGCGTTGAGCGTGTCCTTGGCGTCGGCAGAGTACACGGAAAACTCGAGACGGGTGCTGGCGGCATTGTAGTTCACTTTGCTGAAATCGACTTTCCCCATCACCTGTACCGTGCGTTTTCCGCCAAAGGCCTCGGCGAGCGATACGTACTGGATGGTCGTCTTCAAAAAGGCCGAGGTTCCCCAGATCATGAACACGACAATGATGATTCCACCGATAATGTATTTTGCTTTCATCGCGACTTTCCTTCCAGCTTCTTCACCCGCCGATCGAGCCGATACAAAAAGACAAACAGGCCGATCCAGACGACGAGGGTCACAGCCAGTGCAACATAGTTTCCGTCCATCTATTACTCCTTCTCCAAGTCCTGCCGGACCAGACGTTGTACCCGCAGGCCGAGATTAAACATCCAAAAGAACAACACCGTGAACAGGGCCAGCGACGTAAAGAAAATCATACGCACCTCAGGTCCCATCGTGAATTTCATATTCTTATCTACGACCGAGTCGGCTGGATGCAGCGACGGCACCATCCGAGGCACCACAAAAATGAGAAACGGCACGGTGACAAAGGAAAAAATGGAATAGACCGCCGACAAAGTCGCCCGGCGT
>JBGOTX010000214.1:0-4390 GCA_041476705.1 Candidatus Zixiibacteriota bacterium | reverse complement strand
ATGAATGCACCTGATGGGCCGAAAGTGGCACTCCGTATCTCCTGCCAAGTGAGCTATGAATCCTCTACGAGTTACTTCTCCGCGATCGTTGAGCATCTCGTCGAGTACGTGACTGGCAGTAATGAACAGTCCATAGCGCGTGATGTATGTCCCTGTCCCCACGATCTTCAAATGTCCCGGTGACTGCTCTACCATGATCGGAACAACGGCGTCTCCTGGATTCGTTCGACGCCCGTCGAGTGTCATTGCAATGTAGCGTTCTTCTGGCCCCATATAATTTTATCCGGCAGTGTGTCTACTTCTCCCTACCGCCGACCAATGGCCCAAGCAATTGCCTCTGAGATTTGCTTTCAACATTCTTTGCCCTGATAGCCAATCAAATATGATGGGGTCTTAGGTATATATAATGCGACACAGAAGGAAACGCCACGACAAATCGCGGCCCTCCGAGGCCCCCCCGCTTTCCCCACCAACTCCCCGGTGTTTAAGACCCCGCGCCCCCTATTGATGAACTACGTCTGCCGTTGTAAGTCCCATGGGGTCGCGTCAAGCCGGGAGGCATGACGCCACAGTTTAGCGGTGTGCCAGACCCTAGAACTTTTAGAATGGCAAAACGAACCCAATTCTAGGGACAGAAGCGAGATTGCGACGTCGCGCCTGGGAACGCGCTCCTCGCCATAAAAGAAGGGAAATCGTGTAAAACAAACCCATCCGGGCTTGCTCCACTTGGACTTATGAAACCTCCGGAATTGAAAAATCGACGATGTGAAACAAAGCCATGCTGGTAGTGCTCAGGAATGTCCGCCATGCACAAAGCAAAGCCATTTTGGGGAGAGCCGTCAGGCCGGGAGGCATTGAATCGTTGTGTCAGGTCTTGCGGCCCGCCTCGGCGGGACGTGTGACCTGACGCTCTTCTCGTGCACCACAAGACCGGCAGGTGACACGCCTTCGGCGCAACACCTGCCGGAACAACTGAACAAAGCGAACCCAAACCGGCGTACCTCCCTTGTGCCGCTTTGTCTTCCGGCCGCGGCGAGTGTGCGACAAACCTCCCATTTGCCCTGCTACGGGCGGGCACACGCTGGCGCGCCCCAAGACCTGACCCAACGAAGGGGCCGCCCCCATTTATTCCCGCGGGAAGGGGTATTTTGCCCCACAGGGAACTACAAGGGTCCACGATGTGTACAATGCGATTATGTCAAGTTCCATGTCACCTCAAAACAATTTAGCAAGGAGAGAAAAGGATGTTGGCAAAGAGAAACAGTCGCCGTGACGGGCGCGGGAACGGCCTTTGGATGATGGTAATCGTCTGCCTGGCGTTCGCTTTAACCGGGGTAGTCGCGTCCGCGGGCGGGCCGCCCGGATATGAGCCGGCCTACGTCAACGGCACTACCGTGCGGATCAATGCGATAGAAGTCAAACAGAACCCAACGGAGAAGGCCCAGGCCGATTTCTATGAGGTCGTGTATCCGTTCGACCCCGCCACTGGCCAGGAATTACCCAATTCTTGGCCGTCGGCTCCGATGTGCAACCCGTGCGACCATCAGGGAAATGGCGTCACACCGGATGATTTTCACGATCACGTTCTGGATTCCCGGCCGTCGGATCCCGGCCACGGCGAGTACAACGCGCTCTGGCGCGTGTACGTGATTATGCCCAACTACACGAGCGACGCGAACCACAACGCGGCGGTGAACGCCCAGTTGAAAACGTTACTGCCGGCCACGTCGGAGGATGCCGTGAATGTCTTACTGGCAACTCAGGTGGATGGTCTTCCGTTAGCCAACAAGATCGACACGCATTTTTACTTCATCTGCGCGGTCGTAAGCCCGAATGCGGGCGCACATTAATGAGGGAGACCAACCGGTCTTGATGAACTGTACAGCGAATGTAGATCGGGACCTTTATGGTCCCGATCTACAAGAACTACCGCTTGTGCACAATACGGCCCGAGCCGTTCACATCACGGCTGATGTCGGTGGCATTTCCCCAATAATAAATGTCGCCGGAGCCGTTCACCGAACCATCGAGTGATTGATCCGCCCATACATCGATATTCCCTGAACCGTCGATGGATGCCGTGACATCATCGCACTTCAACTCGCGGGCATCGACATTGCCTGAACCGGGAATCTCGATCTCAAGTTCTTTGCTGGTGCCGGTGAGCGTAATGTCTCCCGAACCGGCCAGTTCGACATTGACGCGGTCACACGCCAAACCGGAAAACTCCGCCTTGCCCGACCCGGCTACGTCGATCCTCAGCTTACGTGCCGTTCCTTCGCAGGTGACATCGGCCGAGCCGGAAATGTCGAGTGTGAATTCATCGCCGGAAAGTTTGTGCACCACGACCGTGCCGGAGCCGCCGTCCGACAGTTCGGTCAGTTTGGGCATGCTGACAGTGAGCTTTACATCGCGCCGAGTCGAGAAGTTTTTGCGGCTATCGATTTCGAGCGTGCGGCCATGTACCCGGGTTTCCACCAATTCAACAATGTTGTCATCGCCCGTCAACGTGACTTTGAATTCACCGCCGACGGTGATATCCATATCAGCGCCGATAGACGATTCGATCTTGTCGAAACCGACCACCGTTCGGTCCACCGTTACTTCATTGCCGGAGCCCTTGATCGAATTAAATGACCAGCCAAAGAAATGTGAGTGGTCGCGGGCTGACGTTGACGCGGCGGCGATGAGACAGATCAGTCCGGCGGCCATGACCAAGCGTGAGATAAAACGACGCATACTCCCTCCATCGGGTTGGATATTCACTGACCTTCTGTACGGAGGATAGGAGGCGGCGGTTGCATCGGATTAATTAATTCGGAAGGAGCGACAAGGAGCCGTCAGGTGGGGGCACCTGACGGCACAGTTAGAAGACGTCGGGACAGCAAGGGTCCGGACAGGACGGACCTGTTTCTGTCATGCCCGCCGTAGAGCGGGCATCCAGCCGATGATATTGGCTGAGAGCTTTCTGCTTGTATCGCGGGCTGGATTCCGGCTCTTCGGCCGGAATGACAGAGGGGAGCCGGAATGACAGAGGAGAACCGGAATGACAGAGGAGGAAGTCAGGGCGGAAAGTCAATCAGGGCTTGGTCGTCGGCGTGACCGACTTGAGCTTGGTGCGGCCGGGGTGTTTGTGCGAGGGGATGAAAAAGTCCGGCCCCTCGGGACGGCGCATGCGGACAGTGTAGTCCTGGCACCCCTGACAACGACGGATTCGGCCCAGCGCCTGCTTCTTGATCAGGCGGCGTTTGGTGTGGGTGGGGGCGAAGACCTGATGGCTTACGATTTCGTACCCCTTGGTAGAATCGTTTTCGTCCACGAACTGCACGCCCGCGGTAATGGTATTGGTACCGGGTTCATACACGGTGGCGCCGGGGCATTCGATAAAGACTTGGTCGTCCGACAACGGAGAATCGAGAAACGACAGCGTGTCGTCGAGGGCATCGCTATTGCAGTTCGGGCAGAGCCAAACCTGGCCACGGGGCGTGAGAAGCTGACCACAGTTGATACATGTACGAGGCATTGTCGTTACCTGTTTCCCTTTGTGGGCGGATTATCCCTTGACCAAAAGCAAAAGTGAGCAGGCGGTGACCGTCACCGGCAGGGCGGTGGCAAAACTTACCGGGAGAAGTAGGGAGGCGAGGAACGCCAGCACGATTGAAGGCACCACGAGATATTTGAGCGCGGCGAGGGTGATCCTCACCAGTTGCGACACGATAAAGACCGCAAGCACGCCGGCGACTACCAGTGAGGCAATCAGACCGTTGGTTCCGAAATGGTCCAGAATCCACCCTTTGGTCAGGGCGATTGCGCCACTCCAGGTTGCGGTCTGCAAAGTCAGCCAGTCCCAGGCACCAGAGAGGATGGAGGTCAGATCAGAACGGAGCATCGGTCTCCTCCTCCAGCGGCTCAATGGTGAGCGATGACTCCCCAACCCGGGCCATGCCAACCATGCGGCGGGTCAGAAAATTCTGCGTGGTAATCCACCGGTGGGAGACTTCCATAATCTCCTGCTGGTCGACGTCGGAGACCCAGTCAAGGATCACCTGATCAACCGTCCGGTCTTCGAGAACCACGTCATCCATCGTGAGCACAAATTTGACTTTCATAGCACCTCGTCCCGTGGATGCGGTTCATTGTTTCTCCCTGAGAGGGTGCAACGGGAGTGCCGCTGAAAGGGGTTGCGGACGAGGGGAGAGATGTCGACTTATAAGTACTTATGGGGCAACGGATTTCGACGGAAAGTGTTCAATATCAGCACACTGCGGAAGGATTTTCCGGGGAAAAACGCCCGATGCGCAGGCTCAGATTATGGGGTTGAAGCCAGACTTTTGGGGGGAAAGCAAAACCCGGCGGAGAGTGTCCGCCGGGCTGTGTCGTATTGCGTATT
>JBGOTX010000213.1:0-4401 GCA_041476705.1 Candidatus Zixiibacteriota bacterium | reverse complement strand
AGGTGTTTGATACGATCGAAGTGCCGTGAGCCGATGATTCCGCGCGAAATTCTCAAAAAAGTCCGCCGTATCGAGATCACAACCAAGCGATTGGTCAACGATCTCTTTTCGGGCGAATATCATTCCACCTTCAAAGGCCAGGGGATGGAATTCGAAGAAGTGCGCCAGTATATCCCGGGGGACGACATTCGTCTGATTGACTGGAACGTGACGGCTCGCACCGGCTTTCCGCATGTCAAGAAATATCGGGAAGAGCGTGAGTTGTCGGTGGTGATAATGGTCGATGCCTCGTCGTCAGGCCGATTCGGCACCCGCACCCGGTTCAAGAGCGACACCGCCGCCGAACTGTGCGCGGTGCTGGCTTTTTCGGCCATCAAGAACAGCGACAAGGTCGGGCTGATCATTTTTACCGACCGGATCGAAAAGTTCATTCCGCCCAAGAAGGGGCGCGGCCACGTGTTGCGTCTCATTCGCGAAGTGCTGTATTTCGAGCCGAAAGGGGTGGCGACCGATATCGGCGGCGCGCTCGAATACCTGAACCATGTCATCAAGCGCAAGTCGGTGGTGTTTGTGCTGTCCGATTTCATGTCGGGCGGTTTTCACAGACCGATCCAGATTGCCAACAACAAGCACGATATCGTGGCGATCAAGATCAGCGACCCGCGCGAAACCAGCTTTGATGATGTTGGATTGATCGAGCTCGAGGACGCGGAGACCGGCGAGGTGATCATGGTCGATACCTCGTCGAGGGAATTCCGCAACCGGTTTGCGGCCAAGGCGCAGGAGGACGGGGCGAATCTCAAGCGAAGCTTCCAGCGGATTAATCTCGACTTTATCAATATTCGGACTGACCAGTCATATATCCTGCCACTGATCAGTTTTTTCAAGATGAGAGAACGGCGACATTGAGACAGAGGGGTCGTATGAACTATCGGTATGTGTGCATCGGATTTGGTCTGGGAGCGGCGCTCTGGCTGACCTCGGCCTGCACGAAACAGGAGAGCGGCGGCGATATCGAACTACACAAGAAGCTGGCCGGTGAATTGCAGGAAAATCATCTGTACTATCCGGCGATTGAAGAGTACCACCAGATACTCTCCGGTCCCGGAGTCGACCAATCGCGACAGGCGAATATCAACTTTCTGATCGGTAAGATATATTTCGAGAATATCAAGGACTACGAGCAGGCGGCGGCGTATTTTGTCCGGGCGCGGGCGCTCGATCCGAACGGGAGTTTTGTCGGCGAGGCCTCGCAGAATCTGGTTGCTTGTCTCGAGAAAACCGGGCGGGTGCTCGACGCCAAGCGCGAGCTTGGGGCGGCCACGGCGGTTGATTCGACGCCGCGTCCGGCCGGCGACGTGGCGGTAGCCAAAATCGACGGCCAGCCGATCTGGCGATCCCAGCTGGAGGAGCAAATTCAGCAATTGCCGCCGTCGATTCAAAAACAGCTGCTCTCGCACGAGGCCCGTCTGAATTATTTGCGCAATTATGTGGGGGTCGAGCTTTTGTACCGGGCGGCCCAGCGCGAACACTACGAGGCCGACCCGATGCTTCAGCGTCAGAAGGAACAGATGTTCAAGAAACTTGTGGTGCAGAAGTATGTCGAACAAAAGGTGATGCCGTCGGTGTCGATCGATACGGCCGATGTCCGCAATTTCTATCTGGCCAACAAGGACACCCGGTATAAGGGGATGCCGTATGATTCGGCCAAGGCACAGGCCTTTATGGATTATGAGGGACAAAAGACCGAGTCGGCGTACGGGGAATATATCGGTCGTCTCGCCGCCAGTTCCAAGGTGGAGATTCTCGAACAGAATCTTCGATAATGTGAAGGGTTGGAATGTTGTTTCGCCGTTTGACATACGTGCTCTTGCTTCTGGGTGTGATCGGTCCGGCCGGTAAGGCCCGGGGGGCGGTGGATACGGTCAAAGCGCTTCCCGGAATTGAGATTGTCACGTCCGTCGACAGCGCGACTGTCTATGTCGGCGACCTGATCACCTACTCAATCAGCATAACCCGCGACTCAACCTATCAGTTGGTGCCGCCGCCGCTGGGGGCCAATCTCGGGGCGTTCGATGTCAAAGATTACCAACCGGATATCGAAACCAAACTTGATGGCGGCCGGGTCAAGAGCGAGACGATTTTCAAATTGTCGACTTTTACCACCGGCGACTATGTCATTCCGCCGGTGCCGGTCGCGTTTATCCTCAAGGATGGGTCGCATAAGGTATTATTCGTGGAGCCGGTGCCGATAACCGTGCAGTCATTACTGTTAAACACAACCGACTCGGTCGATATCCACGGGCTGAAGTCGCAGTACGAATTCAAGCGCAACACCATGCCATACTATGTTTGGGGCGGCGTTCTGCTGGTTTTGATCGTCGCCAACCTGCTCATCTGGTGGTGGATTCGGAAGCGCAAGCGGACGCTCGATCCGGTTGACCGTCGCACGCCGTGGGAGATTGCCTTTGAAAAGCTGGCTCGTCTGGATCAGGAGGGGTTTCCCGGCGCGGGGAAGTTCAAGGAATTCTATATCGAGTTGACGGAGATTGCGCGGGGGTACTTTGGACGGATGTATTCGGCCGATGTGCTCGAGATGACGACCGAAGAATTCCTCGATCACTTCCGGACGGTTGAATTGGCCGCCGGATCATACGACAGCTGTTCGTCTTTGCTACGGCATGCCGATCTGGTGAAATTTGCCAAACTTGTGCCTGAAGTCGAACGGTGTCAGACCGATTTCCAGAGTGTCCATACGCTGATCGAGAACATCCGCGCTGATTGGGAACGGAAACGGGCGGCTGAATCGGCCGCGGCCCAGACGCCGCCATCGGTGGCGTCGGCGGGAGGGACACGTGGGTAGTTTCGATTTCGCCGGATTCCCGCTCAATCTGTTCGACTCGTTCGAACTGACCATTCCCGCGGCGGTGATTTTTGCCGTTGGCGCGCTGGTCATCGCCCTGATGGCGGCCTACTACGTGCGGCGTCGCCGTTTCAAGAGTGCGACAGTCAGATATTCCGATGTGCGGATCGTGACTCGTATCGGACGATCCTGGCGGCAGAAGTATCGCGTGGCGCTCATGTTGCTGAGGGTGGCGGCGATGGCTCTGTTTGTCGTTGCCTTTGCCCGGCCCCGCTACGGCACGGAAACGAGGGAGAGCACATCGGAGGGGATCGACATCATGATGTGCCTCGATGTCTCCACGTCCATGCAGGCCGAGGATTTCAAGCCGAACAATCGGCTGTTTGTGGCCAAAGAGGAGATAAAGAAATTCATCAGCAAACGGTTAAATGACCGAATCGGGCTGGTTGTGTTTGCGCGCAATTCCTATACGCAGTGCCCGCTTACCACCGACTACGGCATCCTGCTCCGGTTCATCGATCAGGTGGGATTCGGCACGGTGGAGGATGGTACAGCTATCGGAATGGCGATTGCCAACGCCGTGAATCGTCTCCGCGAATCACCGGCCAAATCTAAGATTATCATTCTGGCCACCGACGGTGACAACAACGCCGGTGAGATCGATCCGCTGACCGCGGCCAATATCGCCGCCACCTTTGATATCAAGATTTACGCGATCGGCGTCGGAAAAACCGGCAACGTGATGTTCCCGATCGACGACCCGATTTTCGGCAAGCGGTATGTATATCAGCCGTCGCGGATAGACGAGACGACCCTGCGGCAGATCGCCGACCGCACCAAAGGGAAGTTCTACCGGGCGCAATCCGGTCAGGAACTGGAAGATATTTACGGGACGATCGACAAACTGGAGAAGACTGAAATCAAAACGACCGCTCACGTGCAGTATCGGGAGTTGTTCCCCCAGTTCGCGATCGCGGGATTGCTGTTGCTGGTGCTTGAGATCGTACTGGCCAACACCTGGTTCAAGAAGTTGCCGTAGGGAAGAGTATGCGTTTCGAAGACCCGTCCAAATTCATAATCCTGTTCGGAGTATTGGCCCTGGCCCTGTTCATGTTCTGGACCCTGGCCCGCAAGAAGCGACTATTGGCTAGGTTCGGTGACCTTCCGCTCCTTATGAAGAATGCGCCGCACCTGTCTTTCGGGCGCCAGCGCACCAAAGCGGTGATTCTGGTTCTTGCCATGATCTTTCTCTGTGTTACGATCGCCCGCCTGCAGTTTGGGACACATTTGGAGCTGGTCAAGCGGGAAGGACTTGATATTATAATCGCGCTCGATGTTTCCAATTCGATGCTGGCGCAGGACATCAAGCCCAGCCGGCTGGAGCGGGCCAAGCAGGAAATTCGCAGTATTATCGGCCGACTGAAGGGGGACCGGGTCGGTCTGATCCCGTTTGCCGGAGATGCCTTTGTACAATGTCCTTTGACCATCGACTACCCGTCGGCCATGATGCTGTTGGATGTGATCGACAATACTTCGGT
>JBGOTX010000212.1:0-4409 GCA_041476705.1 Candidatus Zixiibacteriota bacterium | reverse complement strand
GCGTCAAGCCCGGAGGCATGACGCCACAATGTGACCGGACAGGGGAAACCAGAATCTTTTTATTAAGAGAACGAACCCAATTACAGCTTCGCGGCTTTGCGCCGCGCCTGGCTTACCTTCAACGCGTTTCCGAGCAGACTGCTTCCGTTCATGCCGGTGATCATCGCCCGGCCGTCGGCCTCTGCCGCCACATCGACAAACCCGAATCCCCGCGAACTTCCGTCCGTCGAACTCCGCGCGATATTAACTTTTTCGACATCGCCAAAAACCACAAAGGCCTTGCGAATGTCCTCTTCGACCGTGTCGGTCGTCAGATTGTCTACATAGATTTTCATACTATCTCCAGTCATTATCCGAGCCGGCCATACCGCGACTTGGGTCCCGTCCCGACGGAGGCGGCCGGTCGACGGTGCCTCTCCGGTGGCCGAAACGGCCGTGGCCCGTTTCGAGGGTTAACGCTTCTATTCCGGCGGGCCTCGGAATCGGGACGGGCCTGGGTGACTTCAATCGGCCGCCCCATCATTTCCTTGCCGTTTAGTTCAGTGATCGCCGCAAGGGCCTCGCTCTCGACCGGCATATCGACGAACGCATATCCGCTCGAATCACTGCTACTGTGTTCGCGCGCGATCACGGCCGAAGCCACCTGGCCGTATTGCTCAAAAGCCGCGCGTACAAAATCGTCCATGATCTCAAAAGAGAGATTATCCACAAAGATTTTCATGAGTGCTGTATCTCGTTATCGTGATTGTTGGCCGAAGAGCCCGGATATTATGCCGGACTCTTCGCACGTGTTGAGCCGCCCCGCGTTATTTGCCGAACGGCTAATCCCGATTTACCAGGAACGACCGCCGCGGTTGCCGCCGCCGCCGCCGGAGCTACGACCGCCACCGCCGCCGCCTTCGGCGCGCGGACGGGCTTCGTTCACGCTCAAGGCACGACCTTTGAGGTCCTGGCCGTTGAGTCCGGCAATGGCCGCCATCGCCATTTCTTTGCCGGGCATTTCAACGAATCCGAACCCTCTGGGTTCGCCGCTGAACTTGTCCTTGATGATGTTGACTGTGGTCACATCGCCAAATTTTTCGAACGCCTGGCGAATATCCGCCTCGGCCGCATCGAATGAAAGGTTTCCTACGTAGATGTTCATTCTACTCTCCTAATTTCGTTCATCCACTCGTCCCGGTCTTCTACGAAGACGTCGTCGAAACGGATAAACAGTTTTCGCGCAGTATTGCGCCGGTGCGACTGGATTAACGATTTGACAAGGATTGACTTTTGGGGCCTAAGGCTTGAGAAACTATTAACAGAGCACAGTTAAATTACACTTCAGTATATCGGCAATAATGGTCAAAGTCAATACTAAATTCCATTTTTATTAGCGCTGGCCATCCAAATGCCCCTCTTGAATGCTCCTAACATCAATGTGGGCAGCGTATTGGAAGGAAGTTGTGGTCGATCTGTGGTCTTGAATTCCCGTGCGGCAAACATTTCCCCTGGTTCAACGCGACAAATCTGCTGTCAATAAGACGGATTTTCCGTCGCCACACGCTATTCGCGTATGAATATATCACAACATCCCCCTTCGTCATTTCGCCCGATCGGTGGAACAGGAGAAACAAATCAAGAAAACGAATACCTCTGTCAAACAAACCCAATTTGGGCTTGCCATGTCCGGTCTGTACGATTCGCATAACTCGTTCTGTCGTAATGCGTTGGCCGTAATTCGTGACGATATTGGACCAACATTCTCCGTCTTTTGTTGACATTATGCGATCCCACTCTTTTCTTCAGGGTATAAACAAAAGGAAACGCGGGCAATGGCCCGCACAACAGTATCACAATCACAGGAGTTAATCACATGACGAAGAAAGTCATCCTGCTGGCGCTTCTCGTTGTTTGCGCCGCCGCTCTCGTCTGGGCCGGTCCCGCGACGCAAAAAGCCACGGCCGGAAATCCCAAGATGGAAGCGATGAAAGCGGAAATGATGAAGTGCACGGTCTGCAAGAATGTCGCAGTGCACATGGACGAGATCGGTCCGATGGGTATGGAGTCGGCGAAACTCAACGACGGTTTCGCGATTCGCCACTGGGTCGTATCCAACGATCCCACAAAAGTTGCGGCCTTTCATGCGGCCTGCGAAGCGTGCTCCAAGGCGGGTCAGGCCAGCTTGACTATGACCGATGAACAGGCCAAGACCGACCTGTGCGGATTCTGCCAGGGAATCCGAAGCGCGATGAAAGCCGGTGCGCATATGAGCCTGGGTACGACCAAGAAGGGAGACGTAATGGTAGTGACGTCCTCCGATCCGGCCGTGCAGAGTCAGTTAACGGTGCTGGCCGAAAAGTGCGAGCTGATGGCGGCTTCGATGGAAGCTCCGGCGCCTAAGGCGTCGGCAGAAAAGCCGTAATTGCTTCTCTGAGATTATATCAAAAAGCCCTCTGCAAGGAGGGCTTCTTTTTCGGCACAACTTGGATTCCTAATCGCGCGCCCGCTTCAACACATAGATGACCCACGGCGCGATCGTCGTTTCAGTGACCCAGGCATACGACTCGTCGGGTTTCCCCAGTGGTCGGTACGACGCTTCCATCTCCAATCCCGAACGCTTGAAGGTCTCCAGGTAGTCATCATCCGTCCAGAAAACATCCTCGACCGGCCGTCGGTCCTCAACATCGTTCATGATAGTCCTTACAATGTCGCCGCTCTTGGCCGTACGATTTCCTGCGAACTGATGGGTGGAAAAAGAAGCCCACTCATGAGTGTAGATGTCCGTTGTCGAATCAAGGCAGACGATTCGTCCGTCGGAGGCGAGGAGATTGCCGAGGTCCCGGAATAGGCCGGTCCTTTTCGACATCGACGGTATATTATCGAAGGTGAAAACTGACAGCACCAGATTATAGGCGGCATGGTTGAGCGACGACAGGTCGCCATCGCCAATGAGCCGATAATCTCCGTTCGGGTCGAACTGACGGGCCTTATCGATCATTGCCTGGGAAATGTCTACACCGGTTGACGTGTAGCCGAGTTTCTGCAAGAAACGGGTGGATCGTCCGGTGCCACATCCGAAATCGAGGGCTGTTTTTCCTCGGGCGTGTTGGCGAATGATATCCGGAAGATCCCGATAGGCGAGGTAGTAGGTTCCGGGGAATTCGAGTTTTGAGTACGACTCCGCACGCTTGGAGTCTTCATATGAATTGGAGAATTCCATACACACCTCGCGTTGACATTTGGAGAAGACGACGCACAGAACATTCCCCCTTTGAAAATCTATGCCGTTTTTGATTGTGTTACTTCAATTGGTTGATACACCAGCGCCTTGGTCGGGCAGAAATGGGCGCAGGCGGGATCGCCTTGGCACAGATCGCACTTCACCACCAGATTATGCTGTTGATCGAACAGCGAACACCCGAACGGACAAGCCGCCACGCAGGCCATGCACCGCACACAAATATCGGCATTGAGGTCCATCGCGCCCGTCTGCGGATTGCGCGTGATCGCATTCACCAGACATGATTTCGCGCAGGCGGGGTCTTCGCACTGAAGGCAGGTGACCGGTACATACAGCTCGGGGAATCCACCCGATTGCGGGTAAATCCGGCTCATCCCCGGTTTGCTGTCGACCGCATGTGTAAATGAGCAAGCGAGTTCGCAGGTGCGACAACCGGTGCACAGAATCGGAGTGACGATGAAACGTGATTCCATAGTCATCCCTCTTTCTGCCAGTGGGCGATTTTGCCCATCGTCATGGCTGTCTCAGTCCGGTGGGCGCGGTCGCCGAGCCGGAAATACTCAGCTGGGATATTACGGTGTTTCGCCAGATATTCGGCAAATTCGCTGGTGATTGTTGGCTGGCCTGATTTTTCGCACTTCAGCAGTTCGAACTTCTTGCCCCAGATCTCACGCGTATCATTTTTGTCGGTGAATTTTATATAATTGGTAGGGCAGACGTTGGCGCATGACAGACACCCCACACACGCCGACGGCGCTTGCCAGAGCGGAGGAGCAATTTCTTTTCCGTGGCCGCGGTTGGCCGCCGAGATCGCGTGAAATCCCATCTGGTCGCACACCCTCGTGCAAAGGCCGCAGAGAATGCAGTCGTTGCCGTCGGGGACCGTTTCGAAACTGGTCTGTGCAATCCCGTACTCTTCGGCCCAGCCGCGCACGATTTCGGATTGCGGGGAACGGGCGAGGTAGAGGTCGAGAATGGTTTTCCGGAGTTCGATCACTTGAGGCGTGTGGGTGCTGACCACCAGACCGTCTTCAACCGGATACAGGCAGGAAGTGACATGACCTTTCCACCCTTTCCAGTCTTTATGCGTGATCTCCACGGTACACAGGCGACAGCCACCGTACGGTTCGACCGAATCGTGCTGGCAGGGGGCGGGAATATCGATTTTCTCGCGGCGGATAACTTT
>JBGOTX010000211.1:0-4418 GCA_041476705.1 Candidatus Zixiibacteriota bacterium | reverse complement strand
TCATATTCGCTCACGGCCCCGTCGTATTGACCCATCTTTCCCAAATAGACCGCCATTTGCTCGTGCGGCTGGGCAGACACGGGCACAATTTGCGCCAATTTCCGCGTCAGTTCGACCGACCGATCGTACCGCTGGAACATCGCGTAAATCTGAGCATAGACCTCAAGCGCAAACGGGTAGGTTTGATCAAGCTGAAGCGCCGTGTCAAACTGCGCGAAACCGGCGGTCGTATCCCGGTCGAGCTGAGCCAGGAATATCCCATAGATCGTACGAATCTCTTTGTCGTCGGGATAATTTGCAACCATCTGCTTGAGCTTGGTCGCGGCCTGCCCGATCTGCCGATCCAGCCAGATATTGGCGTACACATCAACCATGTTCCGCTCGCGCACCGGCAGACGGTCTTGATATTGTCGTGCCTTGGCGAAATACGCCGCTCCCTTTTGCTGTTTCCCTGAGAATGTGTACGCCATGCCGATGCGCATGTATGCCAACGCCAGCGTCGAATCGATGGCAATTGCCTGCTCGAATGAGGCGATAGAAGAGTCGTATTCGGAACGACCAAAAGTCTGCATTCCGACCAGATAGAGTTTGTATGCTTCCGGCGACGAGGTTGTGAGTTGTGCCACGCCGGCCGATGATGAACCTGCAGTTTCGATATTCAGCGCCGAGCGAATTTTTTGCGAAAGACTGTCGATCAGTTTGAACGGATCGGCGCCCATCACCTTTTCGGCGAGAAGAATTTTGCCCGAACCGATATCTTCGAGGCGGGCGTCAATCCGCACCTGGTCGCCTAACTTGAAGTAGGTTCCGGTGAGCAGATTGACCGCTCCCAGGTCAAGCGCGGCCTGGCGATACTCTTCATCCGAGGGGTTCTCCCCGTGCGTCTCAATCGCATCGAGCAGTCGCTGACGACTGATCACCCGCATGCTCCGATTTTGTGCCAGATCGGTGATGAGAATTTCCGGCAATCCGGTCCCGAGCCAGTTGAGCGACGTGTCACCGGTGCGGTTATCGAAGCTCAGGATGGCGACTCCCGTTTCTCCCGCCTTTACCCCCGATCCGGCGGACCGCTTCCCTTTGGTTAACAGATCGGACAGCAAAACGAACAACAACGAGAGCGCGAATAAGATCACCACGACCATTTTCCAACTGAGCGCGAATCCCAAGCGTCGTGTCTTGGTCGCTCCCGTGCGATCGACCACCCCCGAAACCGTTTCGGTGGTGCCGCTGTCGTACGAACGTCTCACATTGCGCAGGTCGACCACCAGATCGCGCGTATCCTGATATCGATCGTTGGGATCTTTCTGCAGGCATTTGTCGATAATTCGCTCAAGTTCGGCGGGGATGTCGGCGTTCCGGGCGTGCGGCGGTTCGGGGGCGGTTTCAAGTATCTTGGCCAAAGTCGAAACCTGGGTCGCGCCGCCGAACGGCGATTCACCCGTGGTCATGCGATACAGGAGAATACCGAATGAAAACACATCCGAGCGCGTGTCGATCGGCTCGCCCTTGATCTGCTCGGGCGACATGTACGTCACTGTCCCCAATATCTTGCCGGCCCGGGTGAGCTCCTGCGACACGGTATTAGTAGCTGAGGACTCGCCATCCATCTGAACCGGATCGAGCGGTTTGGCCAGACCAAAATCGAGTATCTTAGGCTCTCCCTGCTCATCGATCATAATATTGTCCGTCTTGATATCCCGATGGACAATCCTCAGCTTGTGCGCGGCCGCGAGGCCGGACGCAATCTTTTCGGCCAGGCGCACGGTCGAAGCGATGTCAATTTTCGTGCTCTTGAGATACGCTGTGAGCGATTGCCCTTTGACATACTCCATCACAATGAACTGGATCGTCTTGCCGGTCGAGGGCTCGACTGCGGTATCAATATCATATATGGCCATCACGTTGCCGTGCGAAATTTGCGCCGCCGTGCGGGCTTCTCGGACGAAACGCTCCTGATGCTCGGCGTTGTCGAACATCTCCGCCGAAAGGGTCTTTAGTGCCACGCGCCGGTGCAACTTCTGATCGTCGGCGAGATACACCGCACCCATTCCCCCCTCGCCGAGTTTTTCGACAACCTTGAACTGCGCCAACCGGGTACCGATTTGTAGCATGACTACTCTCTCTTTACCAACAGCATGGTGATATCATCGGAACGCGGCGTGTCCGCCACGAATGTTTCTATGTCGCTCATAAGTCGAGTCGTGATCTCAGGCAACGTGCACGCCCGCGCTGCCACGATCAGCCCTCTCATCCGATCATCTCCGAACTGACTATCCTTCCCCTGCGCCTCGGGAACGCCGTCGGAATAGATGAACAACAGATCGCCCGGCCCAAGTGACCGGGTTTCCTCCGTCCAATCGCTGAAATCAAAAGCTCCGATCATGGTGCCGCTCGGCTCAAGTGGTTCAACCGAGCCGTCGCGCCGCACTAACAGCGGGGGATTGTGGCCGGCATTGACAAAGGTAAGCTGATGCGTTCCCGGATCTACTACCCCCGCAAAGAGAGTCGCGAAATCGCTCGACGTGGAATATCGAAACAGCTGTAGCGACATCTGCTTGACCGCCCGGGCCAGAGAAAAATCTGGTTCGTGGTGTAGTATCCGAAACGACGCCAGAATGTTCGACATCAAAAGGGCCGCCCCCATCCCCTTGCCCGAAACGTCGCCGACAAGAAAAAGCACCCGGCCGTCGTGAAGCGTGGCGAGATCGTACAGATCGCCCCCAACCGCCAGACACTGTTGCTGAAAGGCATGCACCGTGTACCCGGCAATGGCCGGAATCTCCTTGGCCAGGAGATTGCGCTGGATGAGCGAGGCGCGCTGAAGTTCCCGCTCGATCAGTTGTTTCTCCTGCCGCTCCAGTAGCAGGGTGTAGTTGGTCAGTCGGGCGGCGATGATATTGCCGAATGTGGCCAGCAGACGGAGGTAGTCATTACTATACCGATGTCGGGGATTGGTCGTATCCACATAGAGAATACCCAGAACTTTCCCCTCGTCAAACAACGGCACGGCCATCGCCGAGCGTATCTCCGACATGATGATCGACTTCTGACTCGCAAAACGCGGATCATCGGCCGGATCCCCAATCAAAATCGCATTCTTGTTGGCAAATATCTCTTTGACAATCGTGCGCGAGAGGGTAAAAGTGCCCAGGTCCTTGTTGTTGGGCAAGAGCGTGGCCGCCGTATACACGTCGTTGCCATCGCTTGAGGCAAAAAGCACGGCCAGCCGTTCGGCCGGAATGACTTTGGATACCAGCGCCAGTGACCGATGGAGCATTTCCTCTTTCGGTTCCGGCAAAATCAGCATGCGGGCCATTTCCGATAGCGTAGGAAGAAAATCAGGCAGATCGGTCACTTTGGACGGGAGCGGCTTGAGCGCCTCGTTGATCGAAAGAAAAACCGATTTCTCCGGTTCCACCGCCGACAATCGAGTGGCTGTGGGACGGCTTCCCGTCGTCTTGTCGCCCGCTTCGGTCGATAGACGGAATTCCACATGGCCGAACATGAGGTTGTCACCCGCTCTGGCCACGCTGGCCGTGGAAATCCGCGTTCCGTTGATGACTGTCCCGTTGTGACTTTGCAGATCGGTCACCAGCGCCCGGTCCCCCGTTTCGGCGATTTCAATTTGAGCGTGTCGCCGTGACACTGTCTTATCCGGGACAAACAACTGGCACTCGGGGCTTCGCCCCAGCGTATACAATCCGGGGACAAGGTCCCAGGCGAAGTAATTGACGCCGTCAGTTCCGATCAGTCGCAACATGGCCATAGTCGATAGAAATTATCGTCGATTCATTTTTTCATTCACGGATACGCGCCGCCAATATGACTATTTGCGACCCATTCGACAAGCAGAAAGGAATGCCCCCGGTGGATTTGCCAGCGGGTCGAGCACAATCGGCTATCACCGAGTGTATTCGCGGATGACGGTGGTCTGAATTCCGCCTCGCGACTTGAACCGCCCTTCGAGCCGGGCCCGTCGGGGTTTGGCGGCGGCGACAATATCATCGAGCACCCGATTCACGACATTTTCGTGAAAGATCCCCTTCTGGCGGAAAGCCATCAGATATTCTTTGAAACTCTTCAACTCAAGACAGAATTCATCGGGAGCGTAGGTCAACTCCAGCTCGGCAAAGTCCGGCAAACCGGTCTTGGGACACACGCACGTAAATTCATCGGTCGTCATCCGAACTTCGTATTCCCGATCCGGGTAGATATTGCGAAAGGTCTCAATCGGCGGCGGCGACCAGTTACGGATATCGTCCTGACGCCCCTCGTAGTTCGTGGGTTGTTCCATGACGTTAATATACCGATCCGCGACCGATCGTCAACGGCAAGTCTTTCTCTTCTCTCCCAGTCGTAGTATATTGGCCGTCACCTATGGCCACCAACCTGACCAGTCTCGTTCTCTTGAGCGGCGG
>JBGOTX010000210.1:0-4420 GCA_041476705.1 Candidatus Zixiibacteriota bacterium | reverse complement strand
TGCTCCGGGAGTTCCGACGAAGTGTAATATCCCTTCTCGTGATACTCTCTAAACTTGGCGGCCCGATCGATTTTCGAGGCCTCCCGGTACTTCTTCCAGGTCTTTTTGACTTCTTCGAAATCGTACGTCTGGACCAGCGATTCAATCAGCTCCCTCGTCTTGGGGACAATCGTCGAGACAGCCCACTGCGATTCCTGGGTGATCGCGGCGTCCAGTTCGTCCCACATATCGCCGATTTCTCCGGGAGTAACGATGCCGTCTTCTATAAACGTATTGCAGGTTTTCAGGATACAGTCGTTATAGGTATGCCAATCGGCTTCGACCGGATCCATGTAGAAGCTCTGGTCGTCGGACCCCGAATGCGAACCCTCACGGGTGGTGCGGACATTCATGAGTACCGGCCCATGACCGGCCCGCGTATACGCCTCGGCTTCGATCGCTTTGGCCAGCGCGTCCTTGACATCGGTACCATCAACCTGAAGAATCTTCAGTCCGAAACGCTGGTACCCCTCAAACGGCGTGGTGGGATCGCCCTCTGGAAATTGCTCCTGCACCGATACCGAAATCGCCCAGCCGCAATTGTATATAGCAAAGATGGCGCGAGTCTGGTAAAAGACAGTGTAAAAGACGGCGCGCGCGAATTCCGACTCGGACGTTGATCCTTCGCCGATACAACAAAGCGTGATGGCATCGGACGGATAGGCGCCACCCGGATGTATTGATTGCTTCGAGATCGGAGTCGCATTTTTTATCGCATCGGATAATCCGGCCGCCTCGATCGCATGGGCCCCGGTGGGTGAAGCCTGTGGTATAATGGCCAGGTCCGGATATCCGGGATGAGCCGGTATCTGCTGACCCTTGTTGCGACCGCGCGCGTCCCCTATCGCTTCAAGCATTTTGTCGCGAAGCGTCGAGCCCCGAAAGATGTCAAAGGCCTTGTTGCGGTAATATCCAAGAAACGGATCGTTCGGCCTAAGCGAACCGGCCAGGACCACGTCCATCAATTCTTTGCCGCCGCACCCGATGAAAAACCGGTTGTACCCTTTGCGCAAGAGAAGCTTCTCTTCGCGCTCGACCCGTCGAGCCGTCAACATCACCTTGAGCATATGTTTGAGCTCAGCCACGGTCCGTCCCGAGTACGCCTCGAGTTGCTGATTCGGTTTCAGCTTGGACGGCAGTTTTCCGGGATACTTGCGGACTTTGTCAATAAGCGTCAGGACTTCCAACTCGAAACCTCCTCAAAGGTTATATCGCCAAATTTTGTCTCATCAGGGCGCTTCGGTCATAAAGAACAACAGGGGGCGCCCAAATGCTCCCGGCAAAATAGAGGTTTTGACCCAAAACGCAAAAAGAATTTACCCCTCCGGACCGAAAACGTCGGCATTATGGACCAATCTGATCTTTTGTTCTTTTGTCCTTGTGAAGGCGCGCTGGACCCCCTATGTTCTTTGCTACACATACGGTTAGCTTGGAGGATGTACCCTATATGCCAGGACGCAAAAGCCGCTCGAACAGCCGCCCGATCAAAGACACCGATCTGCTCCGACTCCATATCCCCACCTCGATCTCCCTGTCTCCCGATGAACACCGGGTGGCCTGGACCGTCGAACGGATCGACGACAAAGAAAATAAGTACTACACCAACATTTGGGTGAAGGACCTTCGCGCGCTCGAAACCCGTCAGTTCACGCACGGAAACTGGACCGATGCCCGCCCAATCTGGTCGCCCGACAGCGCTCAGATGGCGTTTGTCTCCACCCGCGACAAGAAAACCGGCATTTATCTCATGCCGGCCGGCGGCGGCGCGGAACAAAAACTGATTGAAATCGACGGGAGTATCGGAGACCCGCACTGGACCCCCGATGGCAAACATCTGGTCTTCGGGCTCAGATACAACGATTCCCATTTTATCGAAGACGAGAAGAAAAAGAAAGAAGCGCCGGTGTTTCGCCATATCACCCGTCTACTGTATCGTCTCGACGGCGAGGGGTGGGTGCCGAAAGACACGTTCCAGGTGTACGCGCTGAGTATCGCCGACACCAAACTCCGCAAGATCACCCGAGGCAGTCGCGACAACCGGTCGCCGGTTCTGTCGCGCGATGGCCGCTGGGTGGCGTTTGTTTCCAATCGCGCCAAGAATCAGGATATCGAGATGCTCAGGGACGACCTGTTCATCATCCCGTTCAAGGGGGGCAAAGAGCGCCGCCTCCCGGCTCCCGCCGGTCCCAAGGAAATACCAAGCTTCTCCCCCGACGGCAAACTGGTCGCCTACCTCGGCCACGACGACCCCAATGACGCCTGGGGCGTTCGCAACTGGCACATCTGGACAGTCGGCGTGAAGGGCAACCCGAAAGCGCGCGACCTGATGCCCAAATTCGACCGGATGGTGTACGACCAATCGATCACCGATCTTTCCGATGTGCATTTCAGCGGCGGCGCCTTCTGGTCCGGCGACAGCAAGCGGATATATTTCATTTCATCCGATGACGGCGTGACCAACGCCTATTACGTTCCCCGGTCCGGCGGCAAACCGACACGGATATTCAAGGGCGAGTGCCATATCAAGGGACTGTCGATCAACGGACGCACGCGAATCGCGGCGATGATCCATGCTGATCTGAACAACCTCGGCGAAATCATCACTTGCCCCGCCGAATACGGCGGTGAGAAAAAAGTAACCAAGCATACCGACCTGAATCCGATCCTTCGCACCGAGATTGAGTTGGGCAAAACCCGCAAGGTCAAGTTCCACTCGTTCGATGGCACCGAGATCACCGGCTATCTCTTGACGCCTCCGAAATTCAACCCGAACCGGAAATATCCCGCTATTCTCGAAATTCATGGCGGCCCGCGCACCCAATACGCCAGTTCGTTCTTCCACGAAATGCAGTATCTCGCGGCGAATGGATATGTGGTTTTCTACACCAACCCGCGCGGCGGGTCAGGTCGGGGCGAAACCTGGGCCGACGCCATCGCCGGCGGCTGGGGCGATCTCGACTACAAAGATTGCATGGCCGCCGCCGACTGGATGGAACAGCAGAAATTCATCGACAAAAGACGCCTCGGCGTGACCGGCGGCTCGTACGGCGGATACATGACCAACTGGATTATCGGCCACACCAATCGGTTTAAGGCGGCGGTGACCCAGCGCTCCGTGGTGGAACTGAAATCGTTTTTCGGATCATCCGATGTCGGCTGGTCGCTGGCCCGCGAATTCGACGGGACCCCTTGGAAGAACGAAGCCAACTACAAGAAATGCTCGCCTCTGACCTACTTTGAGAAGGTGAAAACCCCCATTCTGATTCTCCACAACGAGCGGGACCTGCGCTGTAATATCGAGCAGGCCGAACAAATGTTCACCATGCTCAAGTATCTGGGCAAGACTGTTGAGTTCGTCAGGTTCCCGGAGGAGTTCCACGGCTTATCTCGTCACGGCCGCCCCGACCGCCGACTGGCCCGACTGAATTGGATTGCGAAGTGGTTTAAGAGGTATTTGAAATAACGCGCGATGGAGAGCAAATCGCCCCTCATCCGGCCTTCGGCCACCTTCTCCCGATGGGAGAAGGGAAGAGAGGGGACACTTTGGATTGAATCGATATTAGCCGTCACACGCCAATTCTCAGGAACAAATTCCTCTCCCACCGGGAGAGGATGTCACGAAGTGACAGGTGAGGGGATCGTTCCATTCCGGTGTTCGGTCAGGTCCTGATCGCCGAAGGCGATTGTGACCTGACCGTTCTTTTGGCTCGAGGCAGGCGGTTGACCTGCGGATGACCGCCGCTTATGTTTCTTCCGGAAGAGGATGCTGTCTGGTGGCGGTCCCGGCCTTCAAAGCCGTGTGGGGGGCAATCGCATTGTCCCCGGTGGGTTCGATTCCCACCCCTTCCGCCAATTGATAGACCAGATCAAGTCGCGCATTGTAGATAGTTGGAGAAAGCAAGATGGATGGTTTCGTAAATGTATTCATGACAGACCGGTCAACTTTGGTCGACTGGCTGACGCTGGTTGTGCTCTCGATAAACCTAATAGTAATTTGGGCGTATACTTGCTATACCAGGCGTATCATGAAGTCTACTCGTGAGGGAGCCGATGCTACCAATGAAAGTGCGCGCATTGCGGCAAAAGTTGCGGAATATCAGATGCGGCCCATTGTGGGTGTGGATTTGATGAATTATGTAAGCCGTGCGCATATTGCTTTGCTATTCACAAATTATACGCGAACTGATGCCTTAGGGCTCGTGCGACTAATCTTCTGGTTAGAGGACGATCCATTTAATGTCACATCCAGAGGATATCATGGCGAGAAGGTTTGGTCGTTTCCAGCCAAGCAAGGGTGTAACGGCCATATCGATCTTTCACCTGTATTCGAACTCGTTGGTGACCGGTACTTGAAAATGCGTCTGAAAATGCGCGTCGACCT
>JBGOTX010000209.1:0-4423 GCA_041476705.1 Candidatus Zixiibacteriota bacterium | reverse complement strand
TACGCCAATAGGATGAGCCAGATACGCCCCCGCAACAACTGGCGGAACGTGTCTACAAACAACAGGACTAGTCGGTTGACACCGGCTATAAAGCTCATAAGAATTACTTGGTCAGTTGAATTTCGTTCGAGCCGGCGCTCATCAGACCGCTTCGGTCAAACACGAATATGCGATAGTAAACGGTCGCCGGACCGGGGACAAAGTCGGTGACATTGTCCGTGCCAGCAACATTAATGATTTGCACTAATTGATCCGAGGGCGTGACTCCGGGAGTATCCCTGCGATACAATCGGTAGGACGCGAAGTCGACCACGGCGGATCTCGTCCAACTCAGCTTGAAAGTAACCGAGTCATTGGACAGCGCGCCGGCCAGCGTCACCGGGTCGGGCGCCACGTTCACCAGGGTTCTGGCACTGTCGACATTGGAGGGCGTTGAGACGCCGAAGCTGTCGACTAAGTAGACCCGGTAATAATACATCGTGTTGGCGTTAAGCGAAGTATCGGTATACCCGACCGCCGTTTTGTTATTCACCGTCGTGACAAGAGTCGACGAGGCGGTGACAGTCGCAGTCGTGCCTCGATACAAGCGATACGAACGAAAATCCGGCGAGGTCGCCTGAGTCCAAAGGATGTCTATCTGATAGGTGGAAATCGCCAAAGTAGAAACGATCGACACGGGCTGGGGGATCGGTCGAATGGTCATCAGGTTGGGAGCTTTGGCCGGCAGGGCTTCATTCCCTGCACCATCGGTGAACTTGCCCTCTACTTCTACACCATTAGCCGAAACCCCGACCGGAATGACCCAGCGACCGGCGTAGACGCCGTCGTTGGACGTGGCATCCGGAGACACCCCGTCGTCGTACAGCGAGATATTCGGCGCACCCACGAAGCTGGCGCTAGCGGTGCCTTTCGACTCTCCTGCAGTCAATGTAAAGGTCACCGTATCGCCGGTTTGAAGTACCGAGGCGGGCGCAAAAGTGAAGGAGGAAATCATCGCCCTCGTATCGAGCGTGATTTCATCGAAGATCGCGGCGTTGGTGCGTGAACCGTCACCATAATAGTACCTGGCATATACTCGTTTAATACCGTCGCCGGTGGACAGTTCAAACCGGGTCTGGGCCGTAAAATTTTCGATCGGCGCAGAGGAGAACGTCGAGTCTTCAGATAATTTGAACTCGGTGGCGCCCAAGCCGGCGTTCAGGGCTACTTCCACGGAGCGGGAATTCGTAAATTCGTTGTTCCCTGCAATCACTAACGAAACAGCCGGAATCCGCACCGATACCGAGGCGGACCGTTTGCCTTCCGTTCCGGCGGACCTCACCGCGGCCACTTTGAAGAAGTATTCCCGGTTGAGCAACAATCCGGTCACGGTGCGAGTGAGGGCAGAACTCGTGTCTCTCAGGGTATAGGCGGCATTGGCCAAATCAGCGGCATAGATCCGATAGTAGTCCACGTCGGTCGGATCAGTCATCTCCCAGGTGAGAGTCGCCGCCTGATTTCCGATCAGCACGGACAGATTGACCGGCGCCGCCAGCGGGCTGGGCAGATCCCGCACCGGATCGAGCGATTCCACGTGCCGATTGCAACCGAGGCAAAAGCCCAGCATGAGGGCGGCAATGGTTAATGTCACAAGCAGGTTACGCATATCAAAAACTCTTGCTTAAACGAACGCCAAATGATTTGCCGTCGGCGGTCGGTTCGAACGAAATCCCTTTCACCGAGAATGTTGCTCGTTCTTCGGGCGTAAACAGGAGCGCATCCAGCACGCCCAGACCCCAGACAGCGATCACCGATCCTATGGAAATTCGGCGGGCATTCTCTGCATCGTACGCCTTCTTCTGGGCCGCATAGAGATTTCCCTGGCGCGCCAGCAAATCGTCATAGCCGGCTCCGGCCGAATAGGCGGAATCGTATTCGTTTCGAAGCGTCTCGAAACGGTCAAACTTGGTGTTAAAATCGCGATTGGTGATAAGGTACGCTGTCACCGATCCCGCCGCCAGACAGTGAAGCAAAAATCCTTTAGTAGACTGCTCAGCGTACCGCTGGCCCCAGCCGGGGATGAATAGCGATCGAGCGGCCGCTTTGAATTTGGTCTTGGTAGAGAGCTTGATATCCACGACCATCTGCTTGGCCGGATCAAGCACCATGCGGGTCTTGTAGGTTTCGTACCCGTGCTTTTTGATTTTGAGATCGTACGGTCCAATAAGGGGGTACTGAAAAGTCACCGGCGTAATTCCAGTGGCGGATGCTTCCCCTTGAACCAGGACATCAGCCCCCGGAGGATTGGAACGGACAGTCAAATTTCCCGGCGGAACGCTCTGGGCCGCCAATCCGGCCGACAGGGCCATCGCGGCCAAGACCATAGTCACACTCTTGATCAACCACCACTCCCTGGTCATAGTTTGCAAGAGACTCCAATCGTATTGGCCAGTATATCCCTTCCGGACAGCCCAAACAACAACAAACTGATCAAAAAAAAGGACCGTTCATCTCAGAACAGTCCGAAACTCTTCTTCCGCAACCCTGTCAGCAAGAACCCTTACCCGTCAGTACCACCACCACCGTCTTGGCCATGATGCGAAGATCGTATAGAACCGACCACTGGCGGATATACTGCAGGTCGTATTGAACCTTCCGGGACACGCTCTGTAAGGACGAATCGTAACCGTTTTCGATCTGCGCAAGACCGGTAATGCCGGGCTTTACCTGCAGACGATGAGTGTAATTGTCAATCTTGTTCGAGAGATCGATTACAAAGGTCGGACGCTCCGGCCTTGGTCCAACCAGCGACATGTCGCCCTTAAGTACGCCGAAAAACTGCGGGATCTCATCCAGGCGGGTCCGACGAAGAATGCGGCCAAACCGGGTGACACGAGCATCATTCTTGGTCGCCCAGACCGGTCCGCTTTGCTTTTCGGCATCCGTCACCATCGTCCGGAATTTCATGATTGCAAAAGGCCGGCCGTGAAGGTCTTCGCGGCGGCGCTCTCTTCCCCGGCAGTCATCAACCCCGGTGGTGCGACACAGGCGCCTGTCGGACTTACGACGATTTATACCCACGCGGGTCTGCGTATAGAAGACCGGTCCGCGCGAGTCCAACTTGATCAGACCGGCCAGAATCAGCATAACCGGCGCCGTCAGCGCAATACTGATCAACGCGCCAAATATGTCGATAGTTCGTTTCGCTGTCCGTCTCATCATATCACTCAATGCGCCTTGCCGAGCCAGCGTCGCCGGCACGGCCATAATAAATAAAGTAGACACAATAACAAACAACAGTCCGGTCAGTTCGCCAAGATAAAACCGAAGGTGTTGAGGGATTGTCGGCGCCTGCATCCGGGGCCGGTAGGGGATAGCCGCATCGATAGCAGTGGCCATTCCATAACTCATACCCCGCGCAGGAATAGCTGTAACGTGATCGGTGATGAGATTTGCTTCGTCGCGTCTTGCTTCCACTCTATAATCCATACATGCCGGACATATTTCTTCTTTGGTGACTATGGGAGCAAACCCATTGCCAATACCCCGAAAAGGAGTGTAGATTTCCCATCCACAGGGGAACGAATTACCGTCCAGTTAAGAACTGTTGCCACAAGCTCTTAGCAGTAGATAGTTCAGCGGAATATCAGCGAAAGCCGGTCCGGTCGCGGATACCGGACTAGAAAATATCGGTTCGGGCGTATACTCCCTCACAATTATTGCAAGAGATTGCGCAGTTACCCGAAGTGGTCCGGTAGCAGATCGGCTGGCCAAGAATTGAGCTATGAAGGGAATCGCTGGGACTGATCCAATGCCGTAATTGTGGGAGCGCGAAATTCTAGAAGCTGAAACCGAGAGAGAACCGATGCAAATCATCCGAAACCAGCGAGTTGGAAGGTGTGAAAGCATAGTCGACGACTAGCCGCTTCAGGTGAATTCCCGCTCCAACTGAGTACCCGGCCTGGATCGTGCGGTACTCGCCCTGTCCAGGATATAGATTCAATCCGGTTCGGAGAAAATACTGATCAGCAAAACGAAGTTCAATCCCCTGGTGCGTGACGATATCGCCAAAGACTTTTTTCTCGATCTCGACCGCACCGGCAATAGTGGAATGGTCGGGATCGAACGCCACGCCAAATCGGAGAGACGCCGGAAGGCGTTCAGATTCCGTCTCGAACTTCATGGTCGGGCCGATATTGGTGGCCGCGGCGGCCAGCTTGAATTTGTTCAAGCGAACTGAAAGACCGAAATCGGCGGCCAGTCCGCTCGCGGTCACCTCGGCCAGTTTCTGGCTGATATAGCGGGCAGTGAACCCGGCGCTGATCTGGTCGTTGAGTTGAGCGCCCACCGACAGACCGCCACTCCAATCGTGAGCCGCCAAATTCCCGGATTCGTTACCGAATTGATCGTACCCGACAATATCACCGTAATTTACAAATGTCAT
>JBGOTX010000208.1:0-4443 GCA_041476705.1 Candidatus Zixiibacteriota bacterium | reverse complement strand
GGGTGATTCGCTCGAATATCTGGGGTCTCAAGACGATGGGCGCATCGGTGGCTTTGTGCGGCCCGCAGACGCTTCTTCCGGCAGAGGTCGAGAAATTCGGGTGTGACGTCTACACCGATGTCGACAAGGCGCTCGAAGGGGCGGACGTGGTGAATATCATGCGAATCCAACTGGAGCGTCAGCAGGCGGGGCTGTTTCCGTCTCAGCGCGAGTACACCAATCTGTTCGGGATCACCAAAGAGCGACTCAAGCGGCTCAACCGGAACTACACGATTATGCATCCGGGGCCGATGAATCGAGGCGTTGAAATCAGCAGTGAAGTAGCCGACGGCGACCACTCGGTTATTCTAGATCAGGTGACCAACGGGCAGGCGGTGCGTATGGCCGCTTTGTACCTGTTGTCCGGACGCAAGGAAGAGGGAGGGGAATGATGACCACGCGCAAATACGATCTGGTCATAGCCAACGGCCGGGTGATTGATCCGGCGCTGGGGTTTGTCAGCGAAGCCCACCTGTTTATCCGGGACGGCAAGATTGCGGAGATTCAAAAAGATTCCCCCTCGGTTCGAAAACTGGTCAAGGGCTTGGACAAAGAGCAGGTGATCAACGCCGATGGGAAACTGGTTGTGCCGGGGTTGATCGATATCCACGTTCACCTGCGCGAACCCGGACGGGAAGACGCCGAGACGATTGAATCCGGGTGTCGCGCGGCGGCGGCGGGCGGGTTTACGGCGGTCTGTTGCATGCCCAACACGATGCCGCGAATCGATAATCAAGAGACGGTCAAATTCGTGCAGGATCGGGCCAAGACGGCTGATGCCCGCGTGCATGTGGTCGGAGCGATAACCAAGAATCTCGACGGCAAAGAGCTGTCGGAAATCGGCGATCTGGTGAAAATGGGCGCGGTGGCGATTACCGATGACGGCCGGTATGTGCAGAGTCCGGAAATCATGCGGCGCGCGCTCGAATATGCCAGGATGTTCAACATTCCGGTGGCCCAGCATGCCGAAGATCAGAATTTGGTGGCGGGGGGGGTTATGAATGAGTCGTTCGAATCCACCCGGCTCGGATTGCGCGGGTCCCCGGCGGTGGCCGAAGAGGTGGCCGTTCTGCGCGATATCGCCCTCTGTCGGGTCGCCGGCGCGAGGTTGCATATCCAACACATTACCACCCGTCGGGCGGTCGATGCCGTACGCCAGGCGAAGAAAGAAGGGATCAAAGTCACCTGCGAGGCCTGCCCGCATCATTTTGTCCTGACTGACGAAGAAATCGGCAAAGAGTTCAATACCTATTTTCGCGTGAACCCGCCGCTTCGCTCCCGCGATGACCGAGAGGCGGTGATCGAAGGTCTGGTCGACGGAACAATTGACTGTATCGCCTCCGATCATGCGCCGCACCCGGAAGAAGACAAAGACTGCGAGTTCGATCAGGCACCGGCGGGGATGATCGGGCTTGAAACAACCCTCGGTCTGGTGAAAACGTACTTGATCGACAAGGGGTATCTCGATTGGGCGGATGCGATCCGGAAGATGACAATCAACCCGGCGCGGATTTTCAATCTGCCGGGCGGGACGCTGGCCGAGGGAAGTCCGGCCGATATCACGATTATCGATCCGGACAAAAAATGGACGGTGAGGGCCGACAAATTCCGCTCACGCTCGCAGAATTCACCGTTTATCGGATACAAGCTGTCGGGCCAAGCGTACAAAACGATTCTCGGCGGACGAGTGGTATTTGAGCAGTAGGCGGCGATGCGGCTGATCATCGTTCAGAAAGATGTCAACAATCGGGACTACACGCCGTATCTCGAGTACGCTCAAGCTCGCCGGGCCGATCTGATCTGTTTCGGCGAACTCGGCACCAGCGGATGTTTGTACACGGCTCGCCCGGTGGAACCGCTCGAGCAGGTAATGGAGCGGTTTGCGCCGTATTCATTCGCGATCATGACCGGTCTGCCGGTGGTGTCCAAAGAAGGACTGCGCAACACTTGTCTGCTATACCATCAGGGGAAAGTTCAATTTTACCATAAGATCAATCTGTTTCCGGGGATGAATGAACCGGCGGTCTTTGAAGCGGGAATTGAACCGGGGATATGGGCAACGCCATTCGGAACCGTGGGGGTCACGATTTGCTACGATATCCGATTTCCTGAAATGTATGCCCGTCTGAAAGCACTTGGGGCGGGAATGATATTTGTACCGGCGGCTTTCCCTCGTCCGCGTATCGCCGACTGGCGGCGGTTGTTGATCGAGCGGGCGATTGAAAACAAGGTGATGATGATCGGGATCAATGCGGTCGGTGATGACGGCACAAATGTGTTCGGGGGAATGTCGATGGTGGTTGCGCCGGACGGCGCGGTACTGGCCGAAGCCGATCAACAGACCCCTTGCCTGCTCGAAGTCAGCGTGTAGACAGATTCGGTATGGGCGTTGTCTCTGGTAGTCCAAGGTCGGGGAGGTGTAGATACTCGTGAGCGCGGATACGGATCAAGAACATCCCGATCAATCTCGGCCGGATTCGTCGGATATTGGAGAACGCTATACCCGCTTTGAAATCGTGGCGGTCGTGGCGCTCTTGACGTTGGCGGCGCTGGTGCGTGGGTGGCAATTGGAGGCCGACCCGCCGCTCAAATTGTCGCACTCGTCCGACGTCTATACCGATGCCTCGTTGTATACGTTCTATGCCCGCGACTACGTGCAGACCGGGAAATTCGGTCAAATCGAGGACGAGCGTTTTGGGATCATCCTCAAATCCTCGGTGACGCCGGTCGCGGTGGCCGTGTTTACGATCTTTGGCGTCGGGCTGTGGCAGTCGAATCTGGTGGGGGTGTTGTTTGCGATGGGGGCGCTCTTCTGTTTTTATCTGTTCGTGCGCCGCATCGCCGGGGTGTCGGCTTCGCTGTGGTTTCTCCTGCTGGCCGGACTCACTTACAATCTGATATTCTTCGACCGCCAACCGTTTCTCGAGCGCGCGATGACCTTCTGGGGGTTTTTGTCGCTGGCGCTGGTGACGTACGGCCGCCGCCTGTGGATTTTTGTGCTGGCCGGTTTTGTGCTCGGCGTGAGTGCGCTGTTTTCAAAGATTCTTGGCCTCATTTTTCTCTTTCCGTTTGCCTGCCTGCTGTCGTGGCGGTGGTTTTTCGGCGATCAGAGATTGCCCAAACTTTGGACGAGTCAGGTCGTCGCGTACATTTCGGGGTTTGCCGGCGCGGCGCTGACCTGGTTGTTTGTGTCCTACCTCCCCGCGCCATCGCAGATACGGTCGTTCTTCCAGGAAAACACGGTCGGGTTGCACGGCGCGCCGAGGGGATTGCAGTCGATCGGTGACTTCCTGGAGAAATGCCTGACGTTCGGGTACGACACCGACTTGTTCCCGCGCATGGTTGTGGTCGGATTGCTGGGAGCCATCTTTGTCGGCGCGGTTGCGTATCAACTTTGTAGGAAGACATCATACACCCGTGGTCTGCGCTGGGGGAATGCCGGGTATGTGTTCCTGGCGTCGATGGTGCTGGCCTTTCATCTGTCGCTTATGATTTGGAATTACCGCCCACTTCGGTATCAGATGATCCTGGTCTATCCCTTTTGCGCGGGCGCGGCGATCCTTATCATCACTTTGTGGAAGGGATGGCGGAATTCGGTCGGCGAAAAGGTGCATTGGGCATTCTGGCCGGTCTGCGCGCTCCTGGCAGTCATACCTTCCTATCAGATTTTCGCCGGGTGTAACGAGTTGATAAACGGGGACTGGTGGGCGAGCATGTCCCGTTACGGCGTCCCGCTATCGGCGCCGATCTTTGCGCTGATTATCGGCTTGCTCGTGAGCCGGGCCCGCACCCACGGTTTGTTGTATCGACCCGTTCCGGCCCGCCTGCTGGCGGCGTGTTTGATCGCCGGCGCGCTTTTTGGAAATGTGAAAAGTTATCTCGATTGGGCTGTACGCCCGACCTTCACGATACGGGACGTCAACCGCGATCTGGCGCTGAATGTCTCTCCGGGGGCGCTCATCACGGGACCGTACGCCCAGGTACTGACAATGGAAAACAGCGTACCGGCTCTCATTCACATGTTTGGGACAGTCCGGCCCGATCCGGATTTCTTCAAGAAGTTTCCGATCACCCATTTGTTATTGGACGACGGCAATTTCGGCTGGTTATCCAAAGACTATCCGGAGGTCATGAATCGGAACGAGCAAATCGGTACTTACTTTATTGGTGAAACCAGAGTGCGGCTGGTGAATGTGGCGGGCATTGCGGATAATCCGGTGGCGGCAAGCTACCGGCGGTCACCGCTGGAAGAGTCGGTGATTGCGTACCGGTTGAAGGACACGGACCGCGCCCGGGCGGCGATGGCCACTTTTGTCGAGCAAAACCCCATCAGTTATGCGGGCGACCTTCAATTATTTGAGATGAACTATGCCGCGGGCGACCTGGATGCGGCGGATACGGCCT
>JBGOTX010000207.1:0-4451 GCA_041476705.1 Candidatus Zixiibacteriota bacterium | reverse complement strand
CCGAATTCCGGGTCGATATGGGGGTCGGCAATCACCGGAATCTCGCGCTCCAGAATCGGCAGGAGCGCCGTGCGGCCAATCCACTTCTTATGCCGCGGGTCTTTCGGATTGACCGCGATGGCCGTGTCGCCAAGCACCGTTTCGGGGCGCGTGGTGGCCACGGTCAGGTACTCGTCTTCGCCTTTGATCTTGTACTTGATGTACCAGAGCGAGCCCTCGGTTTCGTTCCACTCCAACTCATCGTCGGAAAGTGAAGTTTTGCACGACGGGCACCAGTTTACGATACGGTGGCCGCGATAAATCAGTCCTTTGTCGTAGAGATGCTTGAAGACATGGGCCACCGCGCGCGACAATCCCTCGTCCAGCGTAAACCGGGTGCGCTCCCAATCACATGAGCAACCAATAGTTTTGAGTTGTTCAAGAATCAGGCCACGGTTTTGCAGGGCCCATTCGAAGGTGCGCTCGACAAACTTTTCACGGCCCAGTTCGCGACGAGTCGTGCCTTCGATCTTGAGTTGTTTTTCAACGATGACCTGGGTGGCGATACCGGCGTGATCGGATCCGGGCATCCACTCGGTTTCGTAACCGTCCATACGGTGCCGCCTGATCAGAATATCCTGGATGGTGTTGTTGAGGGCGTGGCCAATATGCAGAATCGCGGTCACATTGGGCGGCGGAATAACAATGGAATATGTGGGTTTGGGCGATCCGGGCAGGCCGTGGAAATATTTCCGGTCCAGCCATTTTTGATACAGCCGGCTTTCGACTTCGTGCGGATTGTATGCGGCCGGCTTCTTTTCCGCCGCATCATTTATCTTGTGTTCAGTCATGATCGTATCATATCCTTGGCGCCGAGCCGTGTTAACGCGTTATGGCCCAACATGAAAACATACATGATACCCTCCCGGCCCGGTTGTGTCAAGGGACGAAACTTTTTGCCGTGCGGTGTGGTAAAAGGCAATCGAAGAAGCGGGAAATGATACGTTATGAGTGACTTAAAGACACGCGTACTTGATGAACGCCTGTCGCCGTTTGAGCGACTCGTGACCCTTATCGCAATTTTACGTTCACCCGAAGGGTGCAATTGGGACCGTGCTCAAACGCACCAGTCGCTGGTACCGTATCTTATTGAAGAGGCATATGAAGTAGTCGACACGATTCAGACCGATCGTTTGAATGAATTGCGCGAGGAGTTAGGCGATCTTTTGGTGCAGGTAGTGTTCCATGCCCAACTGGCGGGCGAGCGGGGAGAGTTCGGGATTGATGACGCCATTAATGATGTGGTGTCGAAGTTGATCCGGCGCCATCCACACGTGTTCGGAGACAAGAAAGACCTGGACCCAAAGCAAGTGCGCGATCAATGGGAGCGGATCAAGACGCAATCGGGAGAGAAAAAATCGGTCCTGTCGGGACTGCCGAAGAGCATGCCGGCGCTGACTATGGCCTTTCGGGTGGGTGAGAAGGCGGGGGGGATGGGTTTTGACTGGTCAGCCCCCGACGACGTTCTGGACAAGATTGACGAGGAACTGAGCGAGGTGCGAGAGGCGATGGCGGCCGATGAAAAAAATCGCAAAGAGGTCTTGACAAGCGAAATCGGTGACCTCTTATTTGCCACCGCTTCGCTGGCTCGCAAACTGAGTATTGATCCTGAACATGCCTTGAAGCGATCGCTCCAGAAATTTCGCGATCGGTTTGACGAATTGGAACGGCGCGTGAATAAGAGTGGGAAGTCATTTGATCAGCATTCGATGGAGATGCTGGAGGATATCTGGCAGAGGGTGAAGCACGATGCGGGCGAGTCGAACGGCGATGCGTGAAAACCCAAAAGTTATTTACGGGGAGTGGGAAAGTTTTTCCCCGTGTTTCGATTTGTTAAAACTTGTTGTCAAGTGCGAACTTTCCGAGTCGGAAAATTAGTGTTTTTTTTGTTGTGTTGACCAAGAGTTGCCGATAACTTTGGCCCCAATAAAGCGACCCCAGCTTTGGGTACAAGTGACTTTAAGATAGATAGTTGGGAAGCTTGACTATCACGGAAGATGACAGGGCTGTGGGCCCTGGGAGGAACTGCCTATGATGTGACAGTAATGCGTTGACGCGGCCAACGATGACCATGAAAACGCGCGACTTGTTTCTCACATGGTAAGATTGAATTAAGGGAACTAACTGATAAACACCTTTTGCTTGAGGGAACTGTATGAAGAAAGGTCTAATTCTCACACTCGCAGCTCTTATGTTGCTGAGTACGGCCGCCTTTGCCACCAACACCCGCGTGTTGACCATGGGCGAAGCCAACAACGTCCTGCTCGACGAAGCCAACATCTGGCTGTACCCGTCGCGCATCAATATGTATCCCAACGTGGCCATCGGCGAGGCCGGCTACTACAGTTATGGTAGCGGCTACGAACTGGGGTCGCTGGGGATACACTGGAAATTCAACGAAAAGAAACCATGGGTTCTTGGTACCTATGTCTCATCCGACATCCAGAAAACGGCCAATAGTTCCGGCCTGCTCGGTTTGAGCAACACCATGCTCCCGTTCCACTATCCGTCCTACAGCTTCTTCAGCAACGATCAGGACGAAGACTGGTTTCCGTATCCGTCAACGCTTACGGCCCACAACGGAAACCAGAGACTAACGTTGTTCTATGGCCGCAAGCTTGGAACAACCCCGTTCGGCTTCTATTTCAATTCCGTTCATTCGAGCTGGAAAGACGAGTACACCACACCGTCCTTTAAGGGCGAACGGTCACTCGGCGAATATGATTTCGGCTTCGGTCTCACCGATCCGGCCGGTAAGTGGGATGTGTCCGCCGGCCTCAACATGATGACCTGGACAAACAAGAACAACGCCGGCGCAGACATTACCAAGCCCTCGGGGAACAAGTCGTTTTACGCGATGGGTCGCTATTTCAAGCAGATGAACCCGCAGTGGACGATCGTTCCGAACGCCGGCTTGATCTTCGGCTCATACAAGGTTGAGTTTTTTGACCAAGGGACCCCGAACATCGTAACGAACACGGAATCGTACAAGAATACGACGTTCTGGCTCGGCCTGGGCGCTCACTATACGCCGGCGGCCAACATTCTGGCCGTTCTTGAGGGCGGCATTGGCTATTCCTCCAACAAGGTGGAGTGGACCAGTGTGACGCCAGCGCTAACCAGGGAATACAAGCTCAACAGCTTTACTCTCCCGTACATTAAGACCGGGCTTGAGGGCAAGGTGTTCGACTGGATGGATCTCCGTGCCGGCGCGGTGTCGTATTGGCATCGGGCCAGCGATGAAGTGGCCTTCACAGGTTCAACCACCGGCAAGACCAAATACAACTTCCCGGACAACAAGACGTATCTTGGCGCCGGTCTGCACTTCGGCAACCTGCACATCGATACTTACACCGACCCGCAGTTCCTGCTGAAGGGCCCGAACTTCATTTCCGGCGGTACGACCGAAGACCTGAATTTCGCGGTTTCCGTGTTGTACGATTTCAAGTAAGCCGATTAGAGACTAATTCTTAATGAAAGCCCGGCATAGGCCGGGCTTTTTTATTGGGGGAGGGCAGAGGCGTCAGGTCACGCCGTCCTTCGGACGGGCTAAGAGTTGATGCAATATCAGAAGTCGAAACCTCTCGCTGTGCTCGACCCCTTCGGGGCAGGGGATTTCGACCTACGGGGAAAACGTTTCGTGCGCCCGTTCCAGAAAGCGGCAGACAGGATGTCTGCCGCTCACTAGCCTAGACAAGAGGGAGAAGACGGCAGGTGCACAGGGCACCTGCCTCACACGGATTTTGTACCGGAAGATGACGCGAGAGAAAAGAAGTTATCAAGCAATTGATAATTGAATCGGCGGATTTCATCGGCGTGCGCGTGGAATGACTCGGATACCGTTTGGGCGGTTACGCTGATCTCCGCCAGCTCCGGCGCGTAGACATCGCACCAGACGGGCAGTTTATCGGCGGACGCTTCAAAGTGGAATTGCAGGCCGACCGCGTTTCCCACTCGGAAGGCCTGACGGGCGCACTTGGCGGTTTCGGCGAGATTCTTGACGCCGAAGGGAATCCGGAATGTTTCGGCGTGCCAGTGGAAGGCCATAAATTCGGGGGGGAATCCGGCGAAGATCGGGTCGGCCTGTCCATCGGGAGTCAGCCGAACCGGGGAAGTCCCGATCTCTTTAACCTCGTTGCGTTCCACTTTCGCCCCAAGCACGCGCGCTAGCAGTTGTGCGCCAAAGCAGATGCCCAGATAGGGGCGATTGTGCCGCACCGTGTCGGCGGCAAAGGCGTAGATGTGTTTTAAGTACTCGTGGTTCGGCGTCTCGTTGATCGACAGGGGGCACCCCATCATGATCGACGCCCGATACTCGGCGCTGTTCGGAATCTTATCGCCCCGCCAGGAGTGAACGATCTCAATTGGTATCTGATGCTCGGACAGATAGTCGATAATCGTGCCGGCGGTTT
>JBGOTX010000206.1:0-4451 GCA_041476705.1 Candidatus Zixiibacteriota bacterium | reverse complement strand
TTTCCGGGAAGCCCACCCAAGATGAGTTTCCAGAATCTGCCCGATGTTCATACGTGACGGCACGCCCAGCGGATTGAGAATCATATCCACCGGCGTTCCGGAGGCCATATACGGCATATCTTCAATCGGCACAATCCTGGACACCACGCCTTTGTTACCGTGGCGTCCGGCCATCTTGTCGCCGACCGAAATCTTGCGTCGAATGGCGATGGTGACTTTCACCAACTGCTTGACGCCCGGCGGAAGCTCGGCGCCGCGCTGGATCTTGTCGAGTTCGACTTCCATTTCGGCGTTCTTGTGTTTCAGCAGGTCGCCCGCCTCGGCAACCACGCTTTCGACATGTTTGTTGACGGTCGCATCCTGGCACCAGCCATCCGGGGCGATCGCGTTGTCCAGGTCAAACGACTCGAAGAAATCCCGTTTGAACTTGTGACCCGTGCGGATCACGACGGAATTGTCGACGACCGACCGGACCAGGCACGAGGATTGTCCTTCAAGCAGTTCACCCAGTCGCTCACTGCGCAACTGCTGAATCGCCATGATTTTCTTATTGAACAGCTTGCGGACCGCCGCAATGTCGTTCTTCTCTTGTTTCTTGGCGACATCAGTGCGCTCTTTGCGGGAAAACACGCGCGTCTTGATGACCACGCCTTTCATGCCGGGCGGCGCCTTCAAAGAAGCGTCCCGCACGTCGCCGGCTTTCTCCCCGAAGATCGCTCTTAAGAGTCGTTCCTCGGGTGACAGCTCGGTCTCGCCTTTCGGCGTCACTTTCCCGACGAGAATATCGCCCGCCTCAACTTCGGCGCCGGGACGAACCAGACCCTGTTCATCCAGGTTCAACAACGCCTCTTCCGAGACGTTGGGGATTTCGCGGGTTATTTCTTCGGAACCGCGTTTGGTATCGCGGACCTGCAATTCAAATTCTTCGATGTGAATCGAAGTGAAAATATCCTCGTGCACGAGACGCTCGGACAGAATGATCGCATCCTCGAAATTGTAGCCGCGCCACGGCATAAAGGCGGCAAGGCAGTTGGAGCCAAGGGCCAGTTCGCCGCGATCGACCGCCGGACCATCGGCCAGTATGTCGCCTTCTTTCACTTCACGGCCGACACTAATGACCGGCTTATAGTTGATGCAGGTATCCTGGTTGGACCGACGGTATTTGGTCAGACGATACTCATCATCTTCGGAATATCCGAGTTTACCGGCTCGAACTTTGACATTGGGACGGACCACAACTTTGTCGGCGTCGACGTACACCACCGTTCCAGAGCGTCGGGCGCGCACGACCGCGCCGGCATCAACCGCCACTTTCCCCTCCATGCCGGTCCCGACAATCGGGGCTTCCGTTCTGAGAAGGGGCACGGCCTGACGTTGCATATTTGAGCCCATGAGCGCGCGGTTGGCGTCATCGTGCTCGAGAAACGGAATCAGTGAAGCCGCCACCGAGACGATTTGGCGCGGCGAGACGTCCATGAACTGGACTTCATCGGCTCCCACCAGCGGATAGTCGGATCGACGGCGCGCCACCACGTATTCGGTGGTGAATTTACCGTGCTTATCCAACTGCTCGTGCGACTGGGCGATATAGTATCGATCTTCTTCGTCCGCCGACAGGTAATGAATCTCGTCGGTGACTTTTCCCCTGGTTACTTTGCGATACGGCGTTTCGAGGAATCCATACTTGTTGATTCGCGCGAAGGTCGCCATCGAGGTGATCAGACCGATATTCGGGCCTTCCGGGGTTTCAATGGGACACATCCGGCCGTAGTGGGTATGGTGCACGTCGCGGACCTCGAAACCCGCGCGCTCGCGCGTCAACCCGCCCGGGCCCAGAGCCGACAGCCGGCGCTTGTGAGTCAGTTCCGACAAGGGGTTTGTTTGATCCATGAACTGGGACAACTGCGATGAGCCGAAGAACGACTCCACCACCGACGATACGGTGCGGGCGTTCACGAGCAACTGCGGCGTAACATTTTCCTGATCCTTCAGCGACAGCCGCTCACGAATCGTGCGCGCCACCCGCGACAGACCCACCGAGAACAAATTGGACAGCAATTCGCCCACGGTTCGGGCGCGGCGATTGCCCAGATGATCAATGTCGTCGGTAAATCCCTGTTCGTCGCGAAGCCCGATCAGGTACTTGGTAATCGCCAGAAAATCCTTCAGGTCGAACACCGTCTTTTCAAGCGGGATATCGAGCCCCAGGCGCTGGTTGATCATATAGCGGCCGACCTCGCCGAGATCATACCGCTTGTTGTTGAAGAACAGCTTCTCCAACAGCGATTCGGCCATTTCCACCGTCGGTGGCTCGCCCGGACGCATCAGCGAATACAGTTTGACGAGCGCTTCCTCACGAGACTTGGTGGGATCCTTGTCCAGCGTGTTGAGCATGACGAATGACTGGTGCTTGTCCCGACGCTCGATAATTCTGACCGAGCGATATCCGGCGCCCTGCAATTTATCAACGACTTTATCGGTCAGCGGCTCGCCCACCGGATAGAGCACTTCACCGGTCTCTTTGTTGATCGCGGTCTCAGCGAGAAAGCTTCCTTCGTAATCCTTGGTCTTTTTCCCCGTCAGCGAGAACTTGGCCGTTTCGTAATACGCCTGGACCAGATCCTCATCGGTGGAAATGCCGATCGCCCGAAGCAACGTGGTCATCGGCATCTTGCGCTTGGAGTCGATATACACCCACATGATATCGTTGATATCGAGACTGAATTCGACCCAGCTGCCGCGATACGGAATCACCCGCGCTGAATAGAGCACCTTGCCGTTGGGATGAACTTCCTCGTCGAAAAACACGCCCGGCGAACGGTGGAGCTGACTGACGATCACCCGCTCGGCACCGTTGACGATGAACGTTCCCCACTCGGTAATGAGCGGAAGTTCGCCCAGATAAATGTCCTGCTCCATCACGTCCTTGACCGTCTTCTGATCCCCTTCGCCCTGCCGGCTGATCAGCCGCATAGTGACCTTGAGGGGAGCGGCAAAGGTCATGTTCCGCTCCCGACACTCCTCGATGGAGTACCGGGTGGGGCCGAGATAGAAATTGACGTATTCGAGCGAGAAGTTTTCGTGAACGTCAGTGACGGGGAAGATGTCCAGAAAGATTTCCTGCAATCCCTGCTTGGCGCGCTTGGTGGGATGGACGTTGGCCTGAAGGAAATCTTCGTATGATTTGAGCTGGACTTCCAGGAAATTGGGCATCTCCATCGCATCCTTGATGGTTGCGAAATTTTTCCTGGTAATCGTACCGGAATTCACCAAAATAGTACCCTCCTACAAACAGACAAACCCCGACGGGGCAGAATATCCCCGCCCGGAGTTTCCTCCGTCACACACAGATATGGTTTGCAACTGGTGATCCTGTCATCTCTTTCATTACGCTCCCGGGCGTTTCGCCGCAGAGAGCCAGATTGCGCAGTCAATTCACCAAGTCTAAAAACAACACAAAGGGAAATTCGAGATTTCCTCCGCCTTCCGGACTTGTAACGGGCCGGGGAACTGGATGTTCCCGGCCAAGCTCAAAGACGACACGCCTACTTGATTTCGACGGTCGCTCCCATTTCTTCCAGTTTCGTCTTGGCCGCGGCGGCCTCTTCCTTCGAGACGCCTTCCTTCACTTTGGCCGGAACGGCTTCAACCAGGTCCTTGGCTTCCTTCAGCCCGAGACTGGTCAGTTCGCGCACGACCTTGATGACCTGAATCTTCTTTTCGCCGGCCGCCGTAATGACAACCGTAAATTCGGTCTGCTCTTCGGCTTTGGCGGCGGCGCCACCTCCGGCGGGCATGGCCATCATCGCCATCGGAGCCGCGGCAGAAACACCGAATTTCTCCTGAATGGCTTTCGAAAGATCGGCCAACTGCATGGCATTCAGTTCGGCGATCTTGTCTACAATTTCGTTGATTGCTGACACGGTACTATCCTCACATGCTAAATATGTTGTCTCAATGTTTCTATTCATGCGGCTGTCGGTCGTCAGTTGCACCAAACGGGAGGGAGAAGTCTCGCCGCTTAGAAGCTGGGGCAAAAGATCGCTCCGGTAGCCGGATATTCCTTCAGTTCGCTCTCACGCGGCGCTTTTCTTTTTCTCCGCCAGGGCTTCGATAGACCCCACCAGCGGCTGGAAAAATCCATTCATCGTATTGACCAGTTCCTGGAGCGGGGCCTGTACCGATGCGGCAACCTGCGCATACAGGACATCCTTTGTCGGCAGAGAGGCAAACGCCTCCAGTTTATCCGACGTATGCAATTGTTCGCTGACGACAAATGCCTTCATTCGCGGCAAGGACTTCTCTTTGAACGAGTCGTAAAGAACCTTTGCGGCCGCCGGCACGTCTTCATGAGCAAACGCCACCGCCGTTGGTCCCTTCAGATACTTGTCAAGACCACTCACGCCCGCCTGGGCGGCGCCGATCTTGAGCAGCGTGTTCTTGGCCACCAG
>JBGOTX010000205.1:0-4480 GCA_041476705.1 Candidatus Zixiibacteriota bacterium | reverse complement strand
ATTCGGCCAGATCATAATCGGCGCTTGCGCTGTCGTATCTTTCCGCCAGACGACCCCTGCGGAAATCCCGCACCAGATCGCTCCAGCACGCCTCGCCTTCGCCCACGACTACGCTTGAGCAGTACGCCGATGCTTCATCGGGCAACGAGGTCACATGCGGACCGCCGAGTACCGATGGAATCCCTTTCGCTTTGTAGCGGGCGGCAAGCTCGTACGCTTCGTCGATTTGCGCGCTGTACGATGATATCCCCACTAGATCAAAACCGTTGGGCAGTTCCGCGAGTCCGGCAATCCCTTCAACTTCGATATATTCCACATCGCAATCGGGTGGCGTTTGCCCGGCCAGCGTCAGAAGTCCCAAGCTGGGCAGAGACGCAATGATCTTGCTCCGTTCCACAAACCCCGGCAGAGTGAGGCCGAGCCGGAGCAATTCCGCATCGCGAACCCGGATGCCGCTCATAGCGATCAGGCCGATTCTCATTCCGACATCACCCTCCACAGCATGCCGACCACGCCTGTGAGAACTGACACCACGGGAATGAAGAACAGATGACGAAACACCGGCCGGAACGCCGCCAGATAACAGACCAGCGGCATCGTGATCGCGCCGACCACGAGCATGATCGAGGCGATCGACAGCCCCGACGTAATACCCAGCGCTCTGGCCGTAAGCGCGAAAACGAGGTTGATGAGCCCTATTCCGAAAAACGAGATATGCGCCAGACGAACCAGCCGACGCCGCCAACTGCCGTACCCGCCGAGGAAATCTTCGGAATAGAATTTAAGTCCTGAGATGGCCCCGGCGACTATCCCGATCAGAAACGCGACCCACGCCGTGTAGATATTCAAAAGCACTCTGTCCTCCCATCCCTATTCATCCGGCCGCCTCAAGTCTAAGTCGTCTCTAATCTTTATACAAGGATGATTGACGGTATACTCTTTCGCCGACCGACAACATCCACGTTGCGATTTCGCGCGCGGCACAAGCCGTCGTCCTCCCCCCCACTTTCCCCACCAACTCCCCGCTGTTTCCGACCACGCACCCCTTTTTGTTGAAGTACGCCTGCCATATCCTTCGATCCCTGCCTTGGCCGGGTCGCGTCAAGCCGGGAGGCATGACGCCAGATTGTGGGACCCCTTTATTGAGGAAACGAACCCAACTTATGCAGGCCGAAACTGTCAACCTGCGAAAATTCGCGAGGCGGTGCAAAGCGAACCCAATTTGTTGTGCGGTCAAGTGGGATATCGTTGCGTCAGGTCTTGCGGCCCGCCTTGGCGGGACGTGTGACCTGACGCTCTTGTCGGGCACCATGAGACCGGCAGGTGACACGCCTTCGGCGCAACACCTGCCGGAACAACTGAAGGGTGTCGGGTGAGGGCACCCGACAGCACGATAACAAAGCCGCCAACCTTGCGGTCGGCGGCTGTACATTCTCAAGCAGCTGGTGCGACTGCCGGGCTACACATCCACTTCGTCGACATTCGTCTTCGGGCGGGTGCGCGCCTCAGTCGCGGCCTCGATCTTCTCGGGCTGGCGAAGTTTCAGTTTCCCTTTGTGCTTCTTGAGCTGAGATTTCAATTTGTCAACCGCCTGATCGATCGACATGAGCATGTCCTCGGTTTCGCCGGTGGCGGTCAGCACGGTGTTGTATACTTTCACTTTCAGTTCCGCCAGCTTGCGATGTTTCTCGATTCCCATCTCAAGCTCGGCGTAAATGATGTTGTCAAAAAACTTTTGGAGTCCGTCCAGTTCCTTGTCGGCGCGTTCCTTCAGTTCCGGAGTCAGATCGAAATGTCGGGCGGTTATCTTCTTGAGCATGGCGAGTGTCTCCTTTCCATGCGGTCGCTGTCAACTATCCGGCGGCGCAAATCACCATGCGCCCGCCGTGAGAAACAATGCTCTTTACTTATAATCAATTGAATCTGGAAAGTTCGTCAAGCTAAACAAATTGAAGACGTTCACGATAAGTCCCGGTCACCGGAGATATCCCCCTCGCGCGGTATTGAATCGCCCGATAACCCGATTGATGGTAGCTGGTTAGGCGACCGCGCTCCGTTTGCGGAAACGGGCCGGCTTGATCCCCAACTCTTCACGGTATTTGGTCACCGTACGGCGGGCCAACTGGATTCCCTCGGAGTTGAGCATCCGGAATATTTCCTGATCCGACAAGGGGACATCCGATTTTTCGGCCTGGATGATTTCCTCAATCCTCTGCTTGACCGATCGCTTGGACATGTCGTCACCCTCGTCCATCGCGATACCGGTATTAAAGAAATGCTTGATTTCATAGACGCCCAAAGGCGTTTGGACATACTTGCCCGAAGACACCCGGCTGATAGTGGCGACATTCATCTCCACCTTGTTGGCGATTTCTTCCATGATCAGCGGCTTGAGAAACGCCGGCCCCTTTTCAAACCACTCTTTCTGCTCTTCGATAATGGCTTCCATCACCCGGATCATCGTGCTCCGGCGCTGATTGATGGCGTTCAACAGCCAGCGGGCCTGTTCGAGTTTCTGCCGGACATAATCTTTGGTGGTAGTATCCGTCGAATTCCCGCGCTTGATCAGGTCTTTGTATCCGGCGTTGATGCGGAGCCGAGGGACATGCCGGTCGTTGTGGATGACGATATAATCGTCGCCGTACCGCTCGATCACCAGATCAGGCACTACCGACATCGCGCCGGAGTCGAAGCGGCCGTGCGCGGGGGTCGGCGAGAGGGTCCGGATCACTTCCATCGCCTTCTCAGCCCGTTCAAACGGCACGCTGAGCATTTTGGACAGTTGCTGGGTGGATTTTTTCTCGAGGTCGTGAATGTGCTCGTCGACAATCCGCCAGGCCAGCGATTTTTCAAGCCCCTTCTCTTTGAGCTGGAGCAAAAGCGACTCGCGCAGATCCCGCGACCCGACCCCGATCGGATCCATCTTATGAATCTTGCTCAAGACCTCCTCGATGTCGGCGGCGTCGATGTGTAATTCGGAGGCCATTTCGTTGACGCTGATCGCCAGGTACCCGTCGGGACGGATATTGCCTATGATATATTCGCCGATCAGGTGTTCCTGCTCGGACAGCTTGAGAAAGGACAACTGCTCCATCAGGTAGTCGTACAAGCTGACCGCTTTTGAGGCGCTACCCTCGAGATGATCTTCCTCGCTCTCGCGGTTTTCGCGGACCTTGTACCCCTCGTCCTCGCCCTGCAGGTAATCATCCCAGTCGATTTTCTCTTTGGTGTCGTCGGTTTTGGCCTCGGTCATGTCGACTTCGGGCTCTTCCGGAGCTTCCGTCGTCGGCTCGAGTTCTTCGATTTCTTCCAGAAGCGGATTGGTGGCCAGCTCGTGCCGGAGGGTTTGCTCCAGCTTGAGAATCGGCATCTGGAGCATCTTCAGCGATTGAATCAACTGAGGCGCCAGCTTTTGCGATAAGCGGAGTTGGAGACCAAGTTTCATTGTCGTATTCGTCCGGGCGGCTGTCAGCCGCGATTTAGTCTGTGTCTAACACATGTATCGGTTCGGTGGGACCGGTGGTTTACCGGGCCAGCCGATATCGTTCATTTATTCAACAACCGAGATAAACCTCAGTTGAGTCGAAACTTCTCGCCCAGATAGATTTTTTTCGCCTCGGGATCGTTGGCCAGAAATTCCGAAGTTCCCGTCTTGAGAATGGCGCCGTCGCACATAATATACGCGCGGGAGCAGATCGAGAGTGTTTCGCGAACGTTGTGATCCGTGATCAGAACACCCAGCCCTCGCTCCACCAGACGGGCGATGATCTTCTGAATGTCTTCCACCGCGAGCGGATCGATTCCCGCAAACGGTTCATCGAGCAAAATGAATTTCGGTTCGCTTACCAGGGCCCGCGTGATTTCCACCCGCCGTCGTTCGCCGCCCGAAAGCGTGTATGCCTTGTTCTTGCGCAAGTGCGCGATGTCCAGTTCCCGCAGGAGGGCTTCCAGGCGTTCCTTGCGCTCACGGCGGCTCAGATTGCGGAACTGCAGAATTGCCATGATATTCTGTTCGACCGACAGCTTGCGGAATACCGAGGCCTCCTGCGCCAGGTAGCCGATCCCCTTTCCGGCGCGACGGTACATGGGCCATCGGCTGATATTATCGTCACCCAAGAAAACCTGTCCGGCGTCGGGACGGATGAAGCCGATAATCATATAAAAGGTGGTGGTCTTGCCGGCGCCGTTAGGCCCCAAGAGGCCAACCACCTCACCGGGGTGGACCTCGATGGAAACATCGTTAACTACCGCCCGCTTGCGGTAATACTTGACCAGGTTTTGAGAGCGTAGGACTACCATGACTGGATCCAATATACCACTGTTTATACACGTGAACGCTAATCTTTCCGGCATACCAGCACGAAATTTGCTTATCCGCCGAAAACGCTTGGCAGACCGCCGGATAGGCATTTACTTAGGCCGTTCCTTCGCGACCACACGAACAGAAAGATGAATATGGTGACCAGATGAAGCGTACTCT
>JBGOTX010000204.1:0-4481 GCA_041476705.1 Candidatus Zixiibacteriota bacterium | reverse complement strand
GAGGCGGTAAAGTATACCAATAACCTGATGGCCGAGGCCTCATTCAAACGCTCGCCTTCGGCTGTGTCAGTCTGGACGCTGGGTGGTCCCGAGAATATCCCCGGTCGTATCACCGACGTTGAGGCGATCCCGTCTTCGCCCGGCACGGTGTATGCGGCTTCGGCGGCCGGCGGCGTATTCAAATCCACGAATTATGGGATCAACTGGACGCCGGTTTTTGATGCCACCGGTGCATATTCGATTGGCGATATTGCCATCAATCCGAGTAATCCGGACACTTTGTTTGTCGGTACGGGTGAAGCCAATCCGGCGTTCGACACTTACGAGGGTTCGGGCATGTACCGTTCAATCAATGCCGGTTCGACCTGGCAATTGGTGGGACTACCCAACAGTTACCGGATCGGGCGGGTCATCATCGATCCGAATAACACGCGCCGCATTTTTGTGGCGGCCGGAGGTAAAGTGTTCGGCGGCGGCAACCCCGATCGCGGCGTATACCGTTCGGTGGACGGTGGAGATACCTGGAGCCGGATGCTGTATGTGTCCGACACCACGGCGTGCGTCGATCTGGCCTATATTCCGTCATCGACAACGCTCTTTGCGGCGATGTGGGAACGGGTCAGAATAATCGATCAACCGCGTCGGTTAGGAGGTATCACCAGCGGGGTGTATCGCTCCACAGATGCCGGAACCACTTGGACACTTCTGAACGCCACTAATGGTCTGCCCGGACAATCGTCAAATACGGGTCGCATCGGCGTGACGACCGATCCGACGAGCGGCACGGTATATGCGATGTATTCCGATAAAGACGGCGTTTTTACGGGACTGTATAAGAGTACCAATCAGGGCACGAGCTTCGTTCGGGTGAATGACGGCGCTCTGGTAGGCGCGCCGCTCAATGCGTCGTGGCAGGGCGGATGGTATTTCGGACAGGTACGAACGGTGGCAGGCAATGCCAATCTTGTTTTTGCACTCGGAATCGACATCTGGAAAAGCACCAACGGTGGCAGTTCATGGTCACCGACAGCCGGAGTACACGCCGACCAGCACGCCCTCTGGATCAATCCGAATAACAACAGCGAGTTGTATGAGGGGTGCGATGGCGGCGTGAACTACAGTACAAACGGCGGCGCTTCATGGACAACTCGTAACATGCCTAATACGCAATACTACGCGATCACCATCGATCCCACCTATCCTCAGCGCCTGTACGGCGGCGCTCAGGACAACGGCACAGAGCGCACGCTGACCGGCGCCACCAATGACTGGGACCAGATTTTGGGCGGCGATGGTTTTTTTGTGCTGGTCGATCCGTCCGACCCAAACACAATCTATGCCGAATATCAGAACGGGAATCTGTATAAGTCAATCACCGGCGGCTCAGGAATGAACTGGGCCATGTCCGGACTCGATTATAACAACGAGCGCCATGGCTGGAATACGCCGGTGGTGATGGATCCGAGTAACCGCCAAACGCTGTACTATGGCTCCAATTTCCTGTACAAGACAACTACCGGCGCATCGTACTGGACGAAGATCAGCCCCGATCTGACCAACGGACCGCATCCCTATACGGCCTTCGGCACAATTACGACCATAAGTGTCGCGAAGTCGAACGGGAGCGTGGTGTACGTCGGAACCGATGATGGCAATGTCTGGGTGACCAAGAACGGTGGTGGGAACTTGACCAAAATCACGACCGGCCTGCCCAACCGATGGGTTACGCGGGTGGCGGCCGACCCTCGTTACGACAGCATCGCCTATGTGACGGTCTCAGGATATTTTGAGGGTCTCAACACGCCGCACATTTACCGGACCGTCAATTACGGTGCTACCTGGACAGGTATCGGCGGCAGTCTGCCGGATGCTTCGGTCAACGACGTGATCCCCGATCCGGCGGACTCCTCCACCCTCTTTATCGCCACTGATTTTGGCGTGTATGTCACCACCGACCTGGGTGGATCGTGGTCGCCGCTCGGGACCGGTTTGCCGGTCCTGCCTGTTCACGACATCGCCTTTGATCGTGGCACTCGCAAGCTGGCGGCGGGAACGCACGGTCGTTCGATCTATTATACAGCGGTGGATTGTCCCGGGACGGTCGATACCGATGGCGACGGGATCAAAGATCTGTGCGACAACTGTCCATCGGTGGCCAATCCCAGTCAAGCCGACGCGGATTTCGACAATATTGGCGACGCCTGCGACAACTGTGTCGATCCCGACCGGGATGGATTCGGCAATCCGGGATACCCGATGACAACTTGTCCGATCGACAATTGCCCAAGCGTGTACAACCCCGATCAATTGGATGCCAACCACAACGGCATTGGCGACGCCTGCGAGTTTACCCAGTCATTTGTTGAAGACACGATCGTGACGCCGTGTGTGCAGTTGGCGGTCAGCTCCGGCGGTGGGTTCGGTCAGGCGCATACGAACGTCAGTCTCGACTATGGACTCCAGGGCGATTGCGCCAATATGTATATGTATGACGGCACGCCGGTGCTCGCCTGGACTTCGGGGGGTCTGTACTATGCCAAGTACAATTTGTACGGTAAGAATTTCTTTGTCAAACCGCCGAGCGCCAAACCGACCGTCCCGACAACTGATTCGGCGACGTTCCAGATTTTCCAGAGCGGCACGTATATCACGGATGACGCCTCGGTGGCGATGGAAAAGACCTGGTACGCCCCCAAGCAGATTGACAGCTGTCCGTTTGTCATTCAGTGCCTTCGCGTGTATTCATGGAATGGATCGACCGTCACCGGTCTGGCTGTCGGCGAGGCCATTGACTGGGATGTTCCCGCAACCACCGCCGCCTATAACACGGGCGGGTTTGATGCCTCGCGCAAACTTATTTACCAGCAGGGTACGGGGACGGGCGCGTGCCAGTCGAACCTGAATCGCTGGGCCGGCCAGGCGTTGTTGGGCATTCGCACCAGCGGTTCCTGCATTGATACCGGCGCCATGCCATACGGAGCATACACCGCAAGCAATGTGACTTACCTGTATCCGACCAACGGGTTTGTCGCCCAGGAAATCTATACCAATATGCAATCGGCGGGGTACAGCGCGCTGGGTACGGCCACCGACCAGCACTCTGTCATGACGTTTTTCAACTCCCTGACGCTCGGCCCGACCGACACGGTGGAAATCTACTCGGTTATCACCACTGTACGGAATGCCGCGACCACGAGCGCAATCCTCGGCAATGTCGACAAGGCCCGCAAATGGCTCCGAGGACATGTGCGGCCCGCTTGTGGCCCTGCCAGTTGCTGTATTGGTCTTACCGGCAACGTGGATTGCGATCCGGGGAATGGGGTCGATATCTCCGATCTGTCCCGGTTGGTCGACTTTCTCTATGTCTCTTTCACTCCGCTGTGTTGCGATAAAGAGGCCAATGTCGACGGAGACCCGTTGGGTGGCATCGATATTTCCGACCTGTCGGCCCTGGTCGACTACCTGTACGTCAGCTTCACGCCACCCGCGGCGTGCCAGTAGTTATTTCTCCAAAGCCCCCCTGGTGACCCACAGGGGGGTATTTCTTCGTTGGATATTATTGGCCATTCGGTCGTCATTAGGTGTAGCTGATCGGGGATGATGCGTTATATTGTTGCATAGCTGGATACGTGACCGGCCGGCCTCAGCCGGCGGGTCGTGATATGACCTTTAAAGACGGGAGGGGTGTAATGTTCCGTCTGATCAGCGCGTTTATTCTTGCCTGCACCTTCGCTTTTCCCACGGGTGTTGTGGCAGATATCAACTGTGCCGCCGATGCCGCCGGGTGTTGCTGTCGCGGAACACGGGGGAATGTCGATTGCGATTATCAGGACATCGTAGATATCAACGACGTCGTCATGCTGGTCGACTATCTGTTCTTCAATCTCCCGGTATTACCCTCGGTCGATGAAGCCAATGTCGACGGCGAAGACGGAATAGATATCGCCGACCTGTCAATGTTGGTTGATGGTCTGTATGTCAGGTACCATCCTTTTCCCAACTGCCCCGGTCCGCCCAATCATCCACCTGTCACAACCATCGGCCCATTTGACAGTTATCCGTCGTACATCAACGCGATTGCTCCCGGTCTCCCCGGCACCGGAGTTTCGTTTCGGTGGAATGGTATAGATCGGGTAGACCATCCCTATGAACCGCCGTTGCTTCGGTATGAATGGCGGGTGTACGGGCCATACGATTCGTCAACGCACGCAGATCTAAGGCGGCAGTTTGTCAGGAGAATATTTATCACGCCGCTGGGAAAAGTGTACTATATCGGGAATGGCGGTTCGATATTGGTTTGCGATACGAGCTGGACCACGGCTAACCCTCCAGTTCAGGTCGTTACCTGCACTTACCTCCTGATTGACACCATTAGGGCGGCCAGCAAATATGGCGTTATTGACTCAATTGTCGATGTCGGTTCCCCTGTTTTTGTTCAGGACGCCAGGTACAATCGTCTGGCCGCCTGGTCCGGAACTCTT
>JBGOTX010000203.1:0-4487 GCA_041476705.1 Candidatus Zixiibacteriota bacterium | reverse complement strand
GGATGTCCGACCAAACGTGGCGCTGGTCACCATCGACAGCAAGGCGCAGGCGGCGCTCGGTAAATGGCCGTGGAATCGCAACAAGCTGGCCGACCTGCTGGCCGCCGTTGCGACCGGCGAACCGGCCGCGATTGCCGTCGACATCGAACTTCCCGATGAGGCCGAACAGGACTCCGCCGGCTATACCAATATCCTGGCCGGTCAGCTCTCCTGGATCGACAAGGCGGTGTTGTCGTACGATATCGCGCCGGCGACCTTTCGGAGCAACAAGACCAGCAATCCGAAATCCCTGTTCACCAATTCGATGGTTGTATCCAATAAGCTCGGAGAGATGGGTGACGGCTCCTGTATCAATTCGCGCAAGGTGTTTCTGCCCGCGGAAAAGTTGACGGCGGCGCAATCCCAGCTTGGTTTCACGTACGATGCTCCCGACAACGATCATGTCCTGCGCCGCCAGCCCATGTTCATGAACTACGAAGGATACTATTACCCCTCGCTGACTCTTCGCACGGCGGCGGTATATCTGGGCGTGTCGACCGATCAGATCAAGATATTCGAAGGCAAAGAAATTCAACTTGACGGCAAGCGAACCATTCCGATCAATTCGAACGGCCAGTATTTCGTGAAGTTTGCGAAAAGCCAGCCGTTCCAGAATTGGTCCGCGGCGGACGTTTTAGCCAAGGGGTTCGATTTGTCCCGACTGAAAGGAAAAGCGGTAATCATCTCGGCCGACGACCCCTCTGCAAACGAAACCTTTACAACCCCGGTGGGCAAGGTCGTTCCCAGTGCGATGGTCAAGGCGACGGTGCTTGAAAACATCATCAATCAGAACATGCTGGTGCCCCCCCAGGGGACATCGCCCGCTCTGCTTATCATCATGTTCTTGTTGGGAGGAGTTGCGGCTCTGCTTCTCCCCCTGATGGCCCCGACTTACCGCGTCTTGCTGATCCTCGGCGGTCTCGTCGTTCTGATGAACGTGAATTACATCCTGCTGAGTCAGTTCGATACCCTGCCCAATACGATCTACATCGGGCTGGAACTCTTCCTGCTCATGATCGCCGCGCCGTTTCTGGATTCCGAATTGTTGACCGGAGTGTCACCGGCCTCGACGAGGACCGGCAGGTCCGGGGCGCGTGGTAGAAAGCCCGTGAAAGAGACCGACCACCCCGACGGACATCAACCGGCGGTTCGCGAGATCAGATCGCGCTCGACTGACCCGGAGAATCAGGCCACCTCGGCGCTTGACCAAGGCGACCCGTCTTCAGGAGAGATCAGGACAACCGCCCACGACAGCTTTGATCATCAGACTATCAGTGGAGAAATCGCGCTGAACGCCGGAGAATCAACCTCTTCCACGCCGCAGGACGGCATTTTTACCGGCGCTGATTCATCACGGAACCTGAAAGCCGTTCAGGTGGCCGAGCCCCCGGTTTACGATTCCGGCAATGTTAACGACAGCGGCGAATTCCAGCAAACTCCGGAGATCGAGCCGTCTCGATCTACAGTCGGCGCCACTGATCTCAAGAACCTCGGCCGATATCAGATTATCGGAATGCTCGGTAAAGGAGCCATGGGCAACGTGTACAAGGGAATCGATCCGGCCATCAATCGACCGGTGGCGCTTAAAACGATTCGTCTGGATTTTGTCAATGATCCTGCCGAGTTGGCTGAGCTGAAGGAGCGACTTTATCGCGAAGCGCAGGCGGCCGGCAAGCTCTCCCATCCCAACATTGTGACCATCTACGACGTCGGCTCCGAGGCCTCGCTTCAATACATTGCGATGGAATATCTTGAAGGTCAGACGCTGGAAGAACTGATCAAGAAGAAAACCAAGTTCAACTATAAGATCATCGCCCAAATGATCATCCAGATCTGCAATGCCCTGACATACGCGCATGATCGCGGCATCGTGCACCGCGACATCAAGCCGGCCAATATCATGGTGTTGAAGGATTACTCCGTAAAGGTCATGGACTTCGGGATCGCCCGTATCGATTCCAACTCGATGACCAAGACCGGCATCGCGATGGGCACCCCGAATTACATTTCACCGGAGCAATTGCGCGGTCTGTCGACCGATCGCCGCGCCGACCTGTTTTCGCTCGGCGTGGTCGTGTACGAACTACTGCTGGGACGGCGGCCGTTCCGCGGTGAAAATATCACTTCGCTTATCTACGCCATCATGAATATCGAACCTGAGAAACCGTCGAGCTCCCTCCAGCAGATTCCGATGTTGTTTGATCATGTGGTGATGCGGGCTCTGAAGAAGGACCCAAATGAGCGGTATCAGAAGGCAACCGAGATCGTCGCCGACCTGCAGGCCTTCGTCGAATCGTTCGCGGTTCGCACCTGACGTACGAGCGCGGACCGAAAAGTGCTAGGCCGCCCCGGCGTTCCGAGGCGGCTTTTTATTATTTGGGGAGGACTGAATAGCCGCTTATTGGGCGGGGGACTGACCTCCCTGACCCAAAATCTCTTCGGCCAACGACAACGCGACGCCCGACAACATGACTTCGATACCCAGCTTCGTGAAATCCGATGAAATGAGCGCCCGATTCAATTCGGCATACAACGAGCACGACGCGCCCCGCTCCACGACCAGCCCGGATAAACGCTTTTCCGACTCGGCCACAAAGGTGACCTCGCCCAGTTCTTCGGACATCACATATCCGGTACAATTATGCAATTGCATGTGCGAGTTGCCGGTATACACCACCACCAGCATACCTCTGGTCTTGCCCAGATCGACTTCGGGGTACACTTCAAGCACCAACAGACGCTTGTCTTCGGGATTGGAGATGCGAAGACGGAAATGATCCTTCTCAAACGTGCTCTTCTCGGCGGCCAGCACCGCCCCAATCTTCTTGGCGTCGTCCTCTGTGAATCTCACCGGCATCGTCTACTCAACCTGTCAGCTCCGCGCGGGCGCGCGATTATTTTCCGGCCTTGTCGTTGGTGTGGTCGCGATTGCTGACGTCCGTCGAACCCTTGACTTCGTCGGTCGTGTCGCGCATCGCTTTCTTGAACTCGCGGATTCCCTTGCCGAGACCCTGCGCCAGTTCCGGAAGCTTCTTGGCTCCGAACAGCAAAAGGATCACAAACACGATCACCAGCAGTTCGGGCATACCGAGGTTATTGAACATTTAGTGCCTCCTAAGCACTTCTCGACTTACAAATACCACCATCGAAAATACACAACTACCAATATAACAAACAATGCCGACATAAAGTTGATCTTAAACATGAGGCCGACCGTGAACGAGATCGCGTAGAATTCGACCTGCGTCGGCGTAAATCCCACCTGTATCGACTTGGTAAACAAGGTCTTGGCGGCTCCCTCAGGTAGATACGTGCCAATAATGTCGCCCAGCAACCCGCCGATGACCGCGGCGAGCAGTAGCGCGACCAGCAGAACCATTCCGCGCCGGCTCATCGTTGACCCGCCATTCCGACGGCCTTCCCGGTCGCCACCAGAGATTGGAAAAGCTTGAGACCATCGCTTGAGCCAAGTATCGGTTCCACCGCCCGTTCCGGGTGAGGCATCATGCCAAACACATTTCCCTCCGCGTTGCGGATACCCGCGATATTGGAAGCCGAACCGTTGGGATTGGCTTCGGCGGTTACCCGACCCTGAGCATCGACATATCGAAACATAACCTGTCCGTTGTCTTCCAACTTTCGGATTTCCCCGTCAAAGTGGTAATAGTTCCCGTCGCCATGGGCAATAGGAAGTTTCAAGATCTCACCCTCGCGGCAGGCATTAGTGAACGCGGTCGCCGTGCTTTCCACACGAAGATACACCGCCTTGGAAGCAAATCTCAGATGTTCATTGCGCATCAGCGCCCCCGGCAACAGGCCGGATTCAGTCAGCACTTGAAAACCGTTACAGATGCCGACCACCAGGCCGCCGGACCGGGCGAATGACATTACCGCCTTCATGATCGGCGAAAAGCGGGCAATCGCTCCGGCCCGAAGGTAATCGCCGTAAGAAAATCCGCCGGGCAATATGACGACATCGCTCCCCGCCAGATCGGTCGACTGGTGCCACAGGAAATCGACATCCTCGCGAAGCACATGCTTGATCGCGGCGTAGGCGTCGTAATCGCAATTGGAACCGGGAAACGTGACTACTCCGAATTTCACGTCAGCCCTTCTCCACGCTGAATTTCTCGATCACCGGGTTGGCCAGCAATTTGGAGCAGACTTCCTGAATACGCCCCTCGACATTGGCCGCATTGTTGCGAATCTCCAGCTCAAAGAACCGACCCGACTTGACCGAGATAAACTCGTCGTACCCCATCTGGGCCAGCGCCTTCTGAATCGTCACCCCCTGCGGATCGAGGACGCCGTCTTTCAGCCGAACATATACCGTGGCTTTATTGCTCATTGTCATTCCCATTTGACCCGTTCACGTCATGCCGGCCGTAGTTGCGGCCGGTTACTTTGTTTACTCCCAGAAAGAACAACCGGTACCCCTCGCGTACCAT
>JBGOTX010000202.1:0-4492 GCA_041476705.1 Candidatus Zixiibacteriota bacterium | reverse complement strand
CTATTGGATCGGGCGGCGAAAATCGTCGTCTTTGCGCTGGCGGCCTTGATCGTGCTCGATCATTTTGCCATCGACGTCAAGGGGCTGATCGCCGTGCTGGGCGTCGGATCGCTCGCGATTGCCCTGGCCGCGCAGGATACGATCGCCAATATGATCGCTGGATTCGTTATCATGATCGACCGACCCTTTCGGGTGGGGGACAGGTTGCATCTGCAGGATGGTACGGTCTGCACGGTCAACCAGATCGGAATCCGATCTACCAAACTGGTGACGTTACAAAACACCATGATCGTGTCGCCCAATTCTGAGCTGACCAAATCGTCCATACATAATCTGAGTTACCCGTCGCCGGAAATACAGGTGCAGGTTGCGGTGGGCGTTGCCTTTGATTCCGACGTTGAAAAAGTCAGGCGGGTGATGATTGAGGAAGCGGCCCGTCATCCCAAGGTAATGGACACGCCGTTGCCGAGCTTCAGTTTGAATTCCTTCGGACAAAGTTCACTTGAAGTGTGTCTCTATGGTCGCGTGGCGAACACCGCCGACCAGGCGACGGTGGCCTCGGAATTGCGCGAACGAATCCTCAACCGGTTTCGACAGGATGGAATTGCGATTCCGTATCCGCATCTCGTGGTGTCGGTATCGACGAAAGACTCCCCGCCATCAATTCCGGGGACCTGAAATCGACAAAACAAAAAAGGCGGAATGCATGTGCACTCCGCCTCAAGTTCGTCTCTACGCAAAAAAGGTCAATTGGCGGCGGGCATCGGTCCCCACAGCTTGAGAATAACGCGGCGATTTTTGGCGCCGGCGTGTTTCTGGTCGGGCATGGAGATGGGCTTGCTCATGCCATACGAGATGGTGAACATCCGATAGAGGGATACTTCAAAGTGGTCATTGAGAAATCGCTTGGCGGCATCGGCGCGCCGCTCACCAAGCGTAAGATTGTACTGCGCGGGGCCGGTGGCGTCGGTGTGGCCGGCAACCTCCAGGAGGGAGTTTTTCACACTCTGCATCTTCTGGCCGGCCTCGTTGAGAATCTGTTCGGCGACATTGTCGATTTCCCATGAATCGAACGAGAAATTGATTTCGCCCGACCAGATGACCTGATAGTTTTCAAATCCCGAGGCCTTATTCAGCGCCATGTCGGTTTTCTTGCTCAACTCCGAAGTAAGTTGCTGAAGGCGCTCCAGATCAGCCGCGGCGGCGCCGCCCTTCTGATCGACCTCGCCAATCTTGGCGTTGGTCCGAGACTCCGACTCGGCGATCTGCTGAGACACGAAGTCCTTCTTGACGCCGCATCCGGCCAGTAACAACAAGACGGCGACGGCCATAAACGATTTCATTGTCAACCTATCCTTTCGCTCAGTGTCCATGTATCGGGAATATTATACACAAAAATAGATGATCGGATCGGACGAAACAAGCGAAAATCGACTACTGTTTCAGCCCGCCCGCCATGATGCCGGAGAGGATATGTCGTTGCATGACAAAGAAGACCACCAGCACGGGCACGACCGCCAGCGCACTTCCGGCCATCAAATGCGGCCAGTCGATGGCCTGGTGCCCCTGGAGCATGGCCAGCGCGACCGGCAGGGTGCGAAGCGAGGCGCGCGAGGTCAGAATAAAGGGATAGAGAAATGAATTCCAGTTGGTGACAAACACCTGGATGGCCAGTACAACCAGCACCGGCTTACATATCGGCATGACAATGCGAAACAGGATACTCATCTCCCCGGCGCCGTCGATCCGTGCCGCCTCTTCCAGCGACGGTGGAATCCCCTCGATATACTGTTTAACCAGAAAAATCCCGATCGGCGTAACCAGCCAGGGGATGATCAGGGCCGCATACGAATCATACCAGCCGCTCTTGATCGCCATCACATACAGCGGGATGACCACCACGTGCGCGGGGATCATCAGCACCAATAGACAGCTCGCGAACGCGACCTTGTTGGCGATCGTTCGATGCCGCGCCAGCGCATAGCCGACCATGAAGCAGAACAAGACATTTCCGGCCGTCACGACCAGCCCGACAACAGCAGAATTCAAGAGGGCGCCCACAATCGTGCCGTCGGTAGCCAGATCACTGAAATTTTTGAGCGTAAGGCCACCACCAAGCACGTCGCTTCCCGACAGCGATGAACCGGCGGGGAGAAACGCCACGCGGAACATCCAGAGCATCGGAAACACCATGATCCCCAACAGCGCCGACAGCGCCACATACCGCAGCCCGGTCAGTGACCAGTGGGTTCGTCTTACCATACTGGACCTCGCCGACGAAGCAGAATCAACTGCACCAGCGAAAACAGCGCGATGATCGCAAACAGCACATAAGCGGCGGCGGAGGCATACCCGAACTTGAAAGCGTTCGACAGCCCGGTATCGTACAGGAAATACACCATGGTCGCGGTTTCGAATTTCCATTTGGTCATCACGAAGATTTCGATGAATACCTGGAACGACTTGATTGAGTTGATGACCACCACAAATACAGCCACTGGTCGCAACAGCGGCAGGGTGATGGAAAAGAATTGTCGGGTGCGCGAAGCGCCGGCCACCTCGGCGGCTTCATAGAGCTCGTCGGGGATCGCCTGAAGGCCGGCCAGAAAAATGAGCATGTAATACCCAACCGAGGTCCACACGTCCATCGCCATAATTGAATACAGGGCGGTTCGGTTGTCGTACAAGAAGCCGTTCTCCGGAGGGGTGAGGCCGACCATCTGGCCGAGGGCGGCCACATACCCGCCGCGACCGTACAAATTGGTGAATACCAGCGCGACCACCACCAGCGATGTAATCCAGGGAAGGAACAGCCCGGAACGGAAGAATCCTCGTCCTTTGAGTGGCGGATGCACCAAAAGAGCCATAAGCAGGGCTATAATAGTGGTGATCGGAATAGTTCCCGCGACAAAGATGGTCGTGTTCTTCAGAGCGTGCAAGAAATCCGGATCTGAAAAGAGCGCCCGGTAATTGGCAAACCCAACCCAGGCATAGTCCGGGCTCAGAAGCTGGTAATCAGTCAGACTGATGATGAAAGAAAAGACCAGAGGAAAAGCCCAGAACAGCAGAAAGGTAACATACCAGGGCGAGGTCAAAAGCAGGGCAATGAGCCGCTGGCGTTTCATTTTCGCTTCAGCTTGGCAATCTTGATCTGAGCGTTGTGAAGCGCGGTGGCCGGAAGTTTGGCTCCGAACATCGCGTCCTCAACGGCTTTTTCAATCGCATCTTCCATGAATGGCCAGTCGGGGTCGACCGGCGGATGATCGGACTGCTTGAGTTGCCGGATAAACGTCAGCAAATTGACGTTGTTCTGAAAGTACGGATCGGCCTGGGCTTGCCGGCTCGACGGATTAGCCGAACGGTTGGCCTTGCAGAACTTGACCTGATTTTCCGGTGAAGTTAGAAAATTGATAAACTTAAGCGCTTCGGCCTTTTGCCCGCACTTGGCGTTGACGGATAAGAATTCGCCGCCCATAAACGATTTTCCGGGAAACTTGGGGCCGGGGATGAAAGTCGTGGCGTAATCAAGCGGCCGTTTCTCAAGTTCAATTCGCTTTATCAGCCAGTCACCGGAAATGACAAAGCCAAGCTTGCCGTCCAGCCAGGCGTCTTCGATCCCGCGTTGATCGGCGACGAAACCCTGATCGAATATCTTCTTGTACATGACCAGCGCATCAATCGCCTTCTGGGATGAAATCACGCAGTACTTGCCGTCATCGGTGAATATTTGCGCGCCATTGGACCAGAAAAACGGCATGAACTTCTTGTATAAGCGATGTTTTTCCGGGGTATTGGAACCGATACCATAAAATGCTCCTTTACCACTCTTGGTCAGGCGAGTCGCAGATTCAGCTAAGTCGGGCCAAGTGGTCGGAATGAAGCCACGGTCTTGCCCGCCTTTCGCCAGGACATCCTTATTGATAAACAGCACCCGCGTCCCAAGAATCCAGGGCCGACCATAGACCTTTCCTTTGTAGATGGACATTCCCCAGCCGTCGAACTGACCGCTATCCGCGGCAATGTCCGCCGACAGGTCAGCCAGCTGTCCATTGGCCGCAAACTGCGCGATCCAATCCGAGCCGAGTTCGAGCAAGTCGGGGCCGGAATTGGCCGCGAAGGCGATCACCAGCTTTTCCTGACCGTTGGCCCAGGTCAGGTCGGTGACGTTGATCTTTATATCCGGGTTCTGCTTTTCAAATTCGCCGACAATCTCGGTGATGGTCGGTTTGATGTCCGGGTCGGTCCAGAACTGCCACCATTCAAGCGTGACAGTCGCGCCGGAGGTGACGACCACACCGACGGCGATCACGGTGGCCAGTAGCAATAGGCGAGCGAAGTGTTGCATCGGTATCCACATGAGTTTCAGGTTAAGAGCGTAATATATTCCCGACGGCAGGGAGGGCAATCAAAAAATCTTTTTGTTGCCTGACTGGCCGCCCCTCGGGACTTTACGGTATGCTGAACTGGCAACTTGTCATCGTTTTGTCTGATG
>JBGOTX010000201.1:0-4498 GCA_041476705.1 Candidatus Zixiibacteriota bacterium | reverse complement strand
TCGAACCGGGTCGGCACGCCGCCGATTGATTTCACGGGACGCAGATTTACATATAAGTCCAGCTTCTGCCGGAGCGTGACGTTGGCCGAGCGGAATCCTTTTCCTACCATTGTGGTCAACGGCCCTTTGAGGGCAACTTTGTTCTTTCTGATCGATTCCAAGAGCGAATCAGGCACCGACTCGCCGCATTTTTCAATCGCGGCCATACCACCATCATGGCGATCCCAGGCAATGTCGACCCCGGCCGCCTCGATCACCCGCACCGCCGAAGTGGTCACTTCGGGTCCTATCCCGTCTCCCGGGATGAGTGTTACTGTATGTTTAGCCATGAGTTTCTCTCAAATCCTTTCAAATACCATACCGTTAAGTATAGATCGCCCGCCGGACCATGTCAATCAAGCATCACGACAACGACACTTCCTTGACATCCGAACAGTTAGTGAGTAGGTTGTCGCGGGTCTAGTTTCCGACGCACACAGGAACAACATTCGGGATCGTGGTTTCATGCCGCAGAAAAATGGCGGCTGAGTACGATCAGCGATAAATCATGGATCATCTTCAGATGGTCCCTATATCCCCCTCCACTCCATACCTGGTATGGCCGGAAGATCTGTGTGCGTCATTCCGGAGGAGGGGGTTTTTTTCAGCGCCGACCAAGACAACTTAGCGACAGTGCGGACAAAAGAAAACGAGAGAGAGCGGGTTACTCCAGTGTCACCACTTGCCGGATGGCTTCCAACAGCTGGGTCTTGTTCGCCATGGAAATCTGGCGTCCCTGAATTGGAAGATTGCTGACCGTCCGGGCGTACTGGCGAAGTCGCACTACCGACATCGCTTCCAAATCAGACAACGATGTCCGTCCTCGCGACGCTGTCGCCGGAGCCGTCCGTGCGGCTGTCACCGTCGCGGAAACCGGGAGTGTCGGTTCGGCAACTGATCGGGCAATTGGAGCGTTCGTACTTTGGCGAGAAGTTTTTGGCCTGGGTGTCGAGACCCGGTCGGATAGAGATCGGGAGCGTGGTGTGCGGAGTGTGGCTTTGGTACGTGAAATCTCCGATTCGGAAGTATCAGTTCGTGCTCCTGCGGGAGCATGATGAGAACTGCGTGCGCGAATTTTCATTGTGTGAAAGGCATCCGGGGCTTGCTCAGCACTAAGCCGCCGATGTGATGGAGCCAGAGCGTCGAGTTCGGCCACCGGTTTCGGGATGACACGCACGGCCAGCACTTCACCGATTCGCTTGGCCGCTTGTGCTCCCGCTTCGACCGCCGCCTGCACTGCTCCCAAATCTCCCCTGATGCGGAGCGTGACGATGCCGCCGCCGAGAAGTTCCGCCGATACGAGGGTGATAGTCGCGGCTTTAGCGGCCGCATCGGCCGCTTCGATTGCGGCGACCAGTCCGCGCGTTTCAATTAATCCGAGCGCAAGCGTTGCCATCTGACAAAAACATACGTCTCACACCGCTCAAAACAAAAGCATAAAATCAAGCCGGAATAAGTGTTAGAAACTTCAAGGCCGCCCGCACTCCCCTCTCGCGCGAGCGGCCCCGTACCAAAGAAAAGAGGACCTACCGAGCACTATAGAAGCGCTCAAGAGTAATAATGACGGGACAATAGACTGCAATCGGTGTGCCCCGACCATTCCACACCAGTTAATAAGCCACGCATTCGATTGTGGCAACATGAGTTACTTAATGAAAGTCGCTTTGATGATACCCCAGCAAATCCCGCCGAATTCGTATGATTATACGAGTCGATCTCAAGAAAAAGCGGTAAGCGTATGGCAATCACACGCTTACCGCAACCAAGGAATAAAGAACTATTTCGTATCGGTTCACGATAACTCGGAAGAGCTCGCGACGTCACACCGTCTGCTCCCGTGTGAGTTATCGTGGCCTGCTAACAGATGTCGTGTGCGGGAGCACCTCCTGCCAATTCAAGGCCATACCGCTTGAGTTTGGTGCGAACCGTGGCTTCATGCACACCCAGCAGTCGGGCCGCCGCGCTTTTGTTCCCGCCGGCCGCACGAAGGGCCTCGACCAGAAGTTTCCGCTCAAACTCTTCGACTTGCTCGAACAGGTTGGTGGCCGCGGCGGCCTTCTGTTCGGCGAACATCGAGGCAAACGCTCCCAACAAATCGCCGGTATGAACGAACTGGGCCATCACTTCGACCCGGTGAATTCGGTTGTCCAATTCACGAATATTCCCCGGCCAGTCGTACGCCATGAAGCTCCGTATAAGTTCTACGGGCATCTCTTCGCCATCGCGGAGCAGGCCGCGTTTGCGCAGGAAATATCCCGCCAACAGCGGAATATCTTCTTTGCGCTCACGCAAGGCCGGCAGATTGAAACTGATCCCGCCCAAACGGTAAAACAGGTCGCGCCGGAATTCGCCCCGCTCGACCAGCGTTTCAAGATGCTGGTTGGTCGCGGCGACAAGTTTGATGTCCAGCGCGATCTCCTGCACCGATCCCAGCGGAATCATGCGACGCCGTTCGAGCACACCGAGCAGTTTGACCTGGAGCGACAGCGGCATATCCCCGATTTCGTCCAGGAACAGGACGCCGCCGTTGGCCGCGGCAAATAAACCCTGCTTGACGCCATCGGCCCCCGTAAAGGCGCCGCGCACATACCCGAATAGTTCGGATTCCAGAAGCGTCTCAGGCACCGAGGCGCAGTTGATCGCCACGAATGGTCCATGAGGACGGGTTAGTGCATGGAAATACCGCGCCATCTGGTCCTTGCCGACGCCGGTCTCGCCAGTCAATAAGACTGGCAGATCGGAGCGGCCGATCAGGGCGAGCTCTGCTTTGAACTTTTCGATTGCCGGACAGCAGGTGATGTAATCCATGCTGTCGCCGGCCTTTGAGTTCGAGCGCGCGACAGGCGCAGTCGCCCCCTTGGATCGCTCGACTGATTCAATCAAGCGGTGCAGTTCGACCTGCCGTCGAATCATACCGGCGCCCGCGAAGTACTCTTCGGCACGGAAGAGGTAGGTCAACCGTTGGCGACTGCCCAATCCGGTCATCTGCCCCGCGGCAACCAGCGCCTCCGCCAGCTCAAACCGCACTCCAGATTCGCTGAGCAAGTCGAGCGATCGGTTTATCGCCGTTTTCACAGCATCCACATCGCCGGCCAAAGACGCAAGCATCGCCTTCAATTTCCAGAGGGTGCCGCATTCCACGCGATTGTCCTGCCGTTCCATAATCGGTAGTGCCCGCGCCACGAGTTTTTGGGCGAGGCGGACATTCCCCAGCCGTATGGCGATTTCCGCTTGATGACGAAGGATACGCGCCACCAGGGTCGTGTCCGGCGCTACTTGTTCCGCTACCGACTGGGCGCGTTCAAGCGTTGCCAGTGCCTCGGCGGTGCGACCAATGCGCCCTTCCAGCTCACCGCGATAGGACAGATACATGGCTTCATCACGTCGGCTGTTGGCCGCTACGATCAACGGATAGGCCGCATCGAACGACGACGACGCCTGATCGTAGTCGCCCTTTTGCATCTGCACATAGCCAAGCGACAGGTAGGCCCGGCCAACTTCAAGATGGTCGCCGAGGTCGTTGGACAGTTCGATATTGGTCATCAGATGCCGTTCCGCTTCGGCCGGATCACCGAGGAAAGTGTGAATACGGCCAAGATTTCCCATCATAAACGCGATCTTACGCCGGTCGCCCAGCGTCTGGGCAAGTTCGAGCGCTTCCAGCAGAGTTGCCAGAGCGTTGCGATAGTCGGTCTGTTTGAAATACACGCTGGCGATCAGGTTAAGGGCGCGACTGCGACCTTCCAGGTCATCATTGCGGCGGAAAATCGACTCGGCATCGGTATAGTTGCGGAGCGATTCTCTGACCTGCCCCATATCTCGAAGAATGGCGCCCAAAGTCATGAAGATCTCCGCTAAAAGCAGGCCATCGCCGTCTTTGGCCGCGGAGGCCTGGGCCAGACGGGCTGCTCTGAGAGCGCCTGTCAGGTCCTGCGCTCCATAGTAGGCCTTAGCCGCCAGGAAGTGTACGGTCGCCGAGGCCGAACCATCACACTCCTCCGGTGAACGATACCGCGCATAGCAGGAAATCGCTCCGGAGAAGTTTTTTTGGTCAACCATAGCGGTCAGCCGTCCCTCCAGTGACGACGCAAGCCCATTCAGAATATTATCTCGATTCTGCATAGACAACGTCCTCACTAATTGGCAGTTGAGAAATTTCCCACGTTGGAGCCCGTGCTCGTGTTGTTCGTTGATGTTACCGGCGGCCGCGCGGTCTCGGCATTGCGCACAACCTTTCCCTGCGGGAAATACCTGTAGAAAAACACCCGGAGCACCATATCGACCGGACCGATTCCAGTGAGGATCCTAATCTGGTTCGTGGTTACCGACCGGCTCGTTGTCGTACCACCCGTCACATTGTCACCGCCCCACGGATGATCACCGTCCGAGGTCGGTGGATTGGTCCACCCCGGGTCCGTGAACGGACGGTTGAGGCACTTGGCGGACTCGCTCAATGAGC
>JBGOTX010000200.1:0-4515 GCA_041476705.1 Candidatus Zixiibacteriota bacterium | reverse complement strand
TGCGATCATCATCTGGGGGAATCAGGCCATGTACTTGTGGGGGCAGTCGCTGACCTCGGCCAGCCATGGTTCGATTCTCTTTGCGACCACCCCCATCTGGGTCTTTCTGTTCGCGATCTATTTGCTCAAGGAGAAACTTGATTGGCGGCGGGCGGTGGGGACGGCCGTTGCGCTGGTGGGTGCGCTCAGTATCATTCTCTCGGGCGCCATCGTCATCGGACACGAATACCTGATTGGTGATTTCATCGTGTTGATTTCAGTTTGGTCATGGGCGGCGTATATGATTCTGAGCAAGCCGCTGGTGGAGAAATATGGGGCGATCCGGGTGACCGCCTATTCGCTGGCCGCCGGAGCTGTGCTGTTTGCTCCCTTTGGGGCTTATCGGGCTCTGCAATTTGACTACTCGCAATCTACGGTGGGCGCCTGGCTCGGTGTAGTCTATATGGCGATTGGATCGTCGGTCATCTCTTATGTCCTACTGTTGTGGGTGCTCAAACACATCTCGGCCTCGAGAGTGGCTGTATATCAGAACATCCAGCCGGTGATCGCCACGGCGGTGGCCTTTGTCACCCTGGGCGAGCGACCGGAATTGTCGTTTTTTGTCGGAGGAGCGATTGTGCTGGCCGGAGTGTTGATAACCGAGATCGGAAATGATAAGAGCGGCGGTGAAGCCGCTCTTGGCTAAATCTCATTCGAGATGATCGCTCAGTGCCCTTCCCAACTCTGGAAATGGACAAAATTGGCTGATTCGATAAACCCGCCCGGATCGGCCATAAAAGATAGCATATTGTCGATCAGGTAGACATGGTTCTTTTCCTCGTCGGCGATCTGCTGTAACAGTTGCTTGCGGCCCGGTTCGGTCTCTCTGGCCGCTTCATCCCGGTAGAGTTTTTCGGCCTTCTCCTCGACTTCGAGCGCTTTCTGCCAGACGGCGCGAACATCGTCGCCAAAGATTGTCTTCTGACCGCCATTGACCAACTGCTGAAATACATTTTTTACAACCATAGCCGACGATGGCGCGGAATCCATGACCGTTTTGGCCGCCGACGTACCCTCCTCTTTCATCCGCTTGAAAAAGTGGTAGTGTTTGACTTCCTCTTCGGCCAGGGTCAGGAGTATCACTTTGAGCTCCGGACGAGGCATAGTTTCGGCGCTCCGTTCGTAGAACGTCTTGCCGTCGAGTTCCATCTGCATCGCGTAATCGATGATATTCATACGCCCGTCCTTATTCCATCCCGGCTGGCCGAAGGTTTTCTTTCGAGAACTGGCGCTCCAGTTCCGGATCGGTGAACACGCCGTCCTTGCGGATCAGTTTGCCGTCGAACCAGATCTCGCCGCCGCCGTATTCCTTGCGTTGAATGAGCACCTGATCCCAGTGAATGTTCGACTGGTTGCCGTTGTACGCTTCGTCGTAGCATTGGCCGGGGGTGAAATGAAGAGAGCCGGCGATTTTTTCATCAAAAAGCGTATCCTTCATCGGGTGCAGGATGAACGGGTTCACGCCGAGTGAAAATTCACCGATATACCGGGCCCCTTCGTCGGTATCGAATATCTTGGTGAGCTTGTCGACATTGCTGTCGGCGGTCGCCTTGATGATCTTTCCCTTCTCGAAAGTGAGAGACACTTTCGTGTATACTGTTCCCTGATAGAGCGAGGGCGTGTTGAAGGTAATCACGCCGTTGACCGAATCACGCACGGGGGCGGTATACACCTCGCCATCGGGGATATTCCGTCGGCCGTCGCACTTGATCGTCGGAATGTCCTTGATCGAAAACGTCAGGTCGGTGCCGGGACCCTTGAGATGCACCTTGTCGGTGGCGTCCATCAGCGATTTGAGTCGTTCCTCGGCCTTGGACATTTTCGGGTAGTCGGCACAGCAGACATCGAAATAGAAATCTTCAAACGCCTCCTGCGAGGTCTCGGCCAGCTGGGCCATGGCGTTGTTGGGGTACCGGAGCACCACCCAGCGGGTGCGTTTGACCCGCTCTTCCAGATGCACCGGCTTGTAGAAAAGGGAGTTGTGCTTATCGAGTTGTTTCGGATCGATATCCGACATATCGAACGGGTTATCCGAACCGCGCAGGCCGATATACCCGTTGGCTTTCTGCATCAGGTGCAGATGCAAATCCGCCTGCTGTTTGAATTGATCGTCGGTCGCCGATTTCACCCACTGGCGCAAGAGCGACTCGTCGTTATAATACCAGAAGACCGTCACCCCTTTTTCGGACGCGATCCGGATAACCTGCTTGCCCAGTTCAAGTGTTTCCTTGCCTTTGATCTCAAGGTAGAGGATTTCGCCCTTTTGCATACGCAGAGAATAGTCGATCAGTTGCCGGGCGAGGATTTCGTTGCGCTTATCTTTCATATTGACTCCAGTTGGTTGGTCTTTTGTTTCGATACGGGAAAGATACAAAAGGGCTTTGTGGCGCGCAATTGCCAGACCTATGCTCCGGGCCGGGGATTCGGCAGTTGACGGGAGTGCGAGAGCATGGCTTATTAGGCACGACAGGACCCCGTATGAATGAACAACACGTTCGGATTGGCACGTCTGGTTTGCCCACACGGATTGGCTGGGGAATTTTTATCCTCAGTCCTGCCACAGGCCGATTTTATTAAGTACTATTCGGGTAAATTCCGGACGGTCGAACTCGATGTTTCGTTCCACCGATTACCGTCGGCGGCATTTCGATTGCTGGAGCTTTTAGCCGAGGGAGAGAAATGAAAACATCGCAATTCCTCAAAATAGCCATGGCGTCGGTCGATCGGGCCGAGCGAATCTGTCTCAAACAGTATCGCCTCCGCCCAAAAGTCGAGACCAAGCCCGACAACACCCCGGTGACCGTGGCCGATCGCGAATCCGAGGCCGCCATGATTGACGTCATCCGCAGGCAATTCCCCGACCACGGCTTTCTGGGAGAGGAGACGGGGGACAATAGTGGCAAGAAGGAATTCGTGTGGATTATCGATCCCATCGACGGCACCAAAAACTTCATCAGGCAGATTCCGCTTTGGGGAAACCTACTGGCGCTCCAGCATAATGGCGAGATCATTCTCGGTGTGTCCAATGTGCCGCTTATGCAAGAGCGGGTGTGGGCGGAGCGGGACAAGGGGGCATTTCTGAACGGGCAAAGAATTCATGTTTCGACTACCCGCCGGTTGGCGTCGGCGTCAGTGTCGTATGCCAAATCGATCAAACGGCCGCACAATCGAATCGATAAGGGGATATTCGAATTATTTGACCGGTCGGAGCGGCAACGGGCATTCGGCGATCTCTGGCCGTACCATCTGGTGGCCTCGGGGCGTCTCGATATTGTTGTCGAAATCGGCATCAAAGCGTATGATGTTGCGCCGTTTGTGTGCATTATTCCCGAGGCGGGAGGGAGAACCAGCGACATAAACGGGAACCGGTTTGATGTCGAGATCAGCAACTTTGTCGCCACCAACCGGTTATTGCACAGGTCGGTGATCGACTGTTTTGAAAATTAGCCGGGACACGATATGAGAAAAGGAGATCAGATGCCCAGGCCGGGACCGATCTGTTACGTGGAAATAGGCGCGACCAATGTCGTCCGCACAGCCAAATTCTACCAGACGATCTTTGGCTGGGAGTTTGCCAATATCGATTCAACCGGGTATTCAACTTTCGGCACCGGCGATGGCATCGGCGGCGGATTGTACCGGACTGATAAGGTTAAACCGGGGGGCGGTGTCATTATCTACATCGCGGTTAACGATATTACCGCCGTGCTTGCCCGGATTACAGCCGCCGGCGGCCGCACGATTGTCCCCCGGAGCGAAATCCCCGGCACCGGTTGGTTCGGACACTTTGCCGATCCCGAGGGAAACCACCTCGGATTGTTTTCCGTACGAACAGCGTCATAACTACGGGGGAATGATATCGCCGGAAAAGTCGACATCCTGAATCTATCGATCGGGCGCGGCCATCCGTTCTATCTTGATGGTGTCATCGAAGCCCTGATCCGGCGCGCCGCGATATCGCTGGTGAAGCGGCAGGTCGACGTGGACGATCTGTCCTCCGGTTTGTCGCGTGTCGGCTGGAACACGGTGCGTCGGCTGTACCGGACAGGGTCTTCTCATCCTATGATGAGCACGCTGTATCACCGCATTCGCAAACGCCACGACTACAACCGCCCGTCGCTCGCCATGCGGATCATGGGAAAACCGCTGGTTGAGGCGTATGGGAAAAACGATGATCCCCTCATTGTGTCGCATCCGATTCTGGTCGGAATGCTTTCTGGTCGCGAACACCTGATCTACCAGCACGGCGAGCTGGTGGCGCCGCGAGAGTCGCTGGTACGGGGGGCCGCACTCGTGTGCGTACCGACCCATGAGATTGCCGACCAATTCATGTCGGCCGGTTATTCACGCGGCCAAATTCTTGTCACCGGTCTATGCATTGAGCCGGCGGTGGTGCGAATCGCCTACGATGCATACGAGGCGCGGATGAGGCGATTGCAGGTATCGGGCGGCTTGTGTGGCGGTTTCTTCTCATCC
>JBGOTX010000199.1:0-4523 GCA_041476705.1 Candidatus Zixiibacteriota bacterium | reverse complement strand
TGCGCCGCATAGTCGATGAAGCGGTGCAGGCGGGAGTATCAACAATCATCACGATCGGCACCGACCTCCGCTCGTCCGAGAAAGCTGTCGAATTCGCGCACCAGTTCGAGTCCGTCTACGCGACCGTCGGGGTGCATCCGCATGACGCGAAAACATTCAACGCGCAAACCATAGATCGGCTCAGGGAATTGTCACGAGATGCGCGGGTTCTGGCGATCGGAGAAATCGGCCTCGATTATTACCGCGATCTGTCGCCGCGACCGATGCAAAAGCAGGTATTCGCACAACAACTGGCGCTGGCGGTGGAATTGAAACGGCCGGTGGTTATTCATACCCGCGAGTCGTTTGATGATACACTGGCGATTGTCGGTGATTTTGCCAAGAATCTTCCCGGCGGCGTGTTTCATTGCTTTCCGGGAACAGTCGTGGACGCTAAGCGGGTGTTCGAACTGGGGTTTCATATTTCGGTCGGCGGCGTGATCACGTACAACAAATCCGGGATGGCCGCGATGGTCGCCGAAGTTCCACTGGAGCGGGTTTTGCTCGAAACCGATTCTCCGTATCTCACACCGGCGCCGCACCGGGGGACAATCAACCGCCCGGCGCTCGTTGCCCTGGTGCGCGACAAGCTGGCGCAGATTCGGGGAGTAACGCCTTCCGAAATTGAGCGGATCACCGACCGCAATAGCCGAAAACTGTTCGGTCTGGCCGATCTGTTCGGAGGTTGACCGCCATGTCGCACCGCCCGCGCAAACGATTCGGTCAGCACTTCCTGTCGGACCAGCGGACGCTGGACCGGATAGTTGAACTGATCGCGGCGACGTCCGGCGATGTCATCGTTGAGATTGGCCCCGGCGAGGGAGTGCTTACTCTTCCTCTGGCGAAAACCGGCGCGAGCGTGACGGCGGTTGAGTTCGACCGCGATCTTATCAAACCGCTTGAGAAAAAGCTTACCTCGTATCCCAATGGCCAAGTTATTCAGCAGGACTTTCTCGATTTCGAGCCGGAACCGGCGCTTGGCAATTTTGTGCTCGCCGGGAACATCCCGTATAATATCACCTCGCCGGTTATCGACTGGTGCATCGCGCATGTCGCACGGCTGAAACGGGTGGTGCTGATGGTCCAGCGCGAACTGGGGCGACGAATTACCGCGCACGCCGGCACCAAGGACTGGTCGCCACTTTCCATTTTGACCCAGCTGTATTTCGACGTCACGTATGCATTCGAGGTGCCGCCTTCGGCTTTCACGCCGCCGCCGGAGGTGTACTCGGTCGTGATCACGCTTGCGCCCCGCGCAGATATGCCGAGTGTCGATATCCCACGGCTGGACCGACTCCTGCGAGCGTCGTTTGAACATCGCCGAAAGCTCCTTGTCAATAATATCGTCCCCGACATTTGCCCTACTGCCGAAGACCTCGACCGGTATCTGACTGCCATCGGCGCCCGGCCCGATTGCCGCGCCGAACAGGTGACGATCGATCAGTTTATCACGCTGACCGCACTGCTCACCCGCGACGGCAACCTGTAACGGGGCACTTCACTTACGCTCCTGAATTCGGTATCTTGATATTTGAGCAAGGAGTGTATTGAGAAAGTCGTTGCGAGGTGCGACGTCACCCTGAGCTTGATAAGTGTTGAGAAAGCCCTCTCGCGTGTCATTGGGAGTGTCACGCGCTGAGCGTGACCTCAGCAATCTCTCCTTCCGCCTTGTAAGATTGAGGAGTGATTGCTTCGCTTCGCTCGCAATGACGAGTTCCAGGGTTTTGTAGTAATCCCCTTGTCGAAGGGTCGCGGCGCACCAAAGCAATCTCGCTGAAGAATGATATGAAACCAAACACTAAGTCGATAACAGTCAAATCCGCCGGCGCCGGCGTCAGGATAGACAAGTACCTTGCCTCTTTGCCCAAATTGGGGCTGTCGCGCTCAAAAATTGAACGGCTGATTGACGACGGTCTGGTGCTGGTCGACGGCTCGGTCATTGTATCCCGCCATCTGGTACGTGCGGGGGAGAAGATTACAGTAACGATTCCGATACCGCCTCCTACTCATCTGGTCGGAGAGAATCTCGCGATTGATATTGTCTACGAGGATGAGCATCTCGCGGTGGTGAACAAACCGGCCGGGATGGTCACGCATCCGGCGGCAGGGAATCAGACCGGCACGCTGGTCAATGCGCTGTTGCATCGGTTTGGCGCGCTGGCCGAATCGGGCGGAATGAACCGTCCCGGTATCGTGCACCGGCTTGACAAAAATACATCGGGATTGCTCGTCGTGGCAAAAACGGAAACAGCTTTCGCCGGTCTCCAAAAGGCGATTCAGGCGCGTCGCGTTACGCGCACCTACTGGGCGATTATCTGCGGACACATGAAGGAAATGGAAGGGACAATCGATTTGCCGATCGGCCGTTCCCGCCGCGACCGGAAGAAAATGATCGTGACCGAATCAAATTCCCGCGAGGCCCAGACGCACTACCGGGTGATCGAGCGGTACCGGTCGTACGACCGTCTCGAGATCACGCTCGGCTCGGGGCGCACCCACCAAATCCGCGTGCATTTTTCGCATCTGGGACATCCGGTGCTGGGCGACCCGGAATATGGCGGCCGCGACAGCTGGCACCGGGGATTGTCGACCCCCGATCGACTACTGGCCAAGAAACTTCTCGGCGCCTTGCCGCGTCAGGCATTGCATGCTGTTCGGCTGGAGTTTGAGCACCCGGTGACGGGGAAGAAGATGAAGTTCGAGGGTGCATTGCCGGAGGAGTTGGTGGCGGTTCTAAAGGGGTTGACGGGTTAGGGCGGAGACGACTGTAATTTATCGACCCCGAAAACGGGATTAGCCTTCGACCTAGTATCCGTCCATGGGGCTCTTTAGGCTGGATAAAGAATAGGTCTTTTGACTCTTAGAAATTCGTACCGCACCCTGCCGATGGATCGGGTCCAAGAATTGCACCGTGACCGTGACACTATCCGGAGGTGTGAAGTGCATGCCTATCGAATCTTCATGCCCCGTCTCCATTAGTATCTTGTCAAAAGTAAACCAGGCGTGTTTATCGTGGACAATCAGGCGAGAGCACCCTCCCCATAGTTTTCCGGGCGGATATTTCCTGAAGGTAACTGCATAGTCGCTATTCTCGATGGTACATACATCGATACAGCCATCGTAGTTAAGCTTGTGCCTCCAGGGCGGGGTTTCGTCTTCCTCAATGGGAAAATCAGAAGGATGTTTCAAATCGAACACCAGAGAATCGTGCGATTTCCGCCTGACAAGTTGTACCGTTGAAGAATCGAGAAATGAAAGGTCGAAACTGCTCAAGTATGATTCGCTCCAGAGTCGATGCTCGGTCTTAAAGATACTGGTTTTGTCAACGTAGACTATAGTCGTGGCATCATCAGTCGTAACAAAGGTCGATGGAAAGAAGTAGGCGACAACTCTATATCGACCATTCTCAATGCTTCGAATTTCACTCCGCTCAGGCGCATGCAGACCAACTAGGACGAACGGAGATATAAGAAGGCCAAAGAGTAGCACTGGAGCTAGGTAGAGCGAAGCAACCACAATCGTAAGTCTCTTCCTTGAAAATTCGAATACTCCCGATTCCAGCACCTCTTCTCGGTTACGGATAAGATACCATTGGATTGATATGGGTAGAGCAAATCCCACAAAAATCACTGGTAGCCAAGCAGGATCGCGGAACCTGAGTGCGGTCGGCACTACAACCAGGGCAATGGTCGTCCAGAAGACCAGCCAGAATATCGCGAGAGTTCCATGCAGGACCACCACCCACCCGCGAGACTTGTAGAGTCCATAGACCAACAACCCGATTGGTACCAAGAAGTATAGCAGAATGAGCGAAAATCCGATCCTCATACCTTCAGCATCGATCAAGTGCCGGGTGCCGAAGAAAAGGTATAGTATCGCCGAAAGGACTGCTGTGGCCAACAGTCCATAAAATACTGTCAACAGGTGTTTCGGCATGCGCATCTTCAAAACAAATCCCCATTCAAGATACTTATTGACCGCTCGCTGCGGCCAAATCTCACTGTAGTCGATGAGAATATTGATGGCAAACTAAAAGTTCACGAAGTCATCCATACTTTTCTGATAGCGACTTGCCGGATGATCCCAGACTCAAAGCGAGATCGCGACGTCGCTGCGCTCCTCGCGATGACTTGTACTTAGATCTTAATCAGAATAGCAAGTGTGCCCAGGAGGACTTGAACCTCCAACCCTCCAGTTCCCAGTCATATCTTCGCCAAGTAGCTCTCCAGTCGCTCCAAGCTTTGGGTCCAGCCGGTTTCCATGCCTGACAGGTACGGTGCAGCCTCGGCGGTAATATCGAAGGCCCGCGCGGTCATGGTGAGGATTGTCTTGCCGCCTTGTTCCTTGAAAACAACCGTGGTCTGTACCTGGAATAGGGGATTGCCGCGGTTGTCGAGCGCGGCACTGGTAAAGACGAGTTTCTCCGACTCGACGACCTCCTGATATGTCCCTGTCATCGGATAAACGGTGCCATCAGGTCCGCG
>JBGOTX010000198.1:0-4572 GCA_041476705.1 Candidatus Zixiibacteriota bacterium | reverse complement strand
AGCGAGTACATATCAGCGTTTCCCTTCATTATGCCGATGGTAGGGGCGGCCTTGCTCATTTCACTTGCCGCTCGATCAATTGACCGCGAGACCGGCTGGTATGTCACGGCCATCGGTGCCTATCTGGCCTATATTCTGTCAATCGGCGGCGATCACATGCCCGCCTTTCGGTTGATTGCGCCGATAATACCGCTCTGCGGCTTTCTGTTGTGGCGGTTGGTGAAAGCGGGGTCGATTCTCGCCCGTCCGGCATACTCGTCAGCTGTGGTAGTCTTTATCGTCGTACTGAGCGTGGCTCAACTCGCGTTCCCGGCCGAAAAAATCAGACGGGCTCAGGTGATGGACGGTGCGGCATTCTTGGGGAGCATCATTGGACAATATATCAACGCCAACTGGCCCGCGGGGAGTCTCGTGGCGCTGAACACCGCCGGGTCCACGCCGTACTATGCGCCCAAACTACGATTCATCGACATGCTCGGTCTCAACGATACGACCATCGCCCGACGCAATCCCGTTCCACTGCGGACCACCATGCAGGAATGGCCGGGGCATGGGAAAGGGGATGGCCGGTATATCTTGTCGCGAAAACCCGATTACATCATCATCGGGCCGTCAAATGGCGACATCGCCGACAATCTTCTGTGGTTCTTGTCAGACTACGAACTGGAAGGCGCGGCCGAGTTTGAGCGTTACTACCGGCTCCACCGGGTTGAAATTCCGGTACACAATTTGGGATTCGAGAGGTACACCGAGTCCAAGCTCGGCACTCTGCTCTTTGTGTACTACGAGCGGCGCCGATAGGTCGGTCAATACCCCGACTCAGACGTGTGGCACTCGGTGCACTTGGACTCTTTCCAGGCATCGCCGACATCCTCAGGATGCTTGAACTCAAGACCGGCAATGCTATTCTCGACCCGGGCGACATTTTCCGATGGCCCCTGCGCGACGATATCGTGGCAGGTATTGCAGGTGTGCGAAAGTTTCTCGCCTCGCTCGTTTTCTTTCACGCCGTCGTGACACCGGAAGCATCCGTCGTTGACGAAGTGACTTAGGTTATTTTCCCGCGCCCGGTAATCGGTCTTCATTTCAGGGAAGAAATTTTCGCTGTAAATACGGCGCAGGGCGGTGGCCACGTCGTGGAGCTCCGGCTTGCGAGCGGCGAAAATATCCGGATAATGCTGACTGTAATAGTCGTTGAGTCCCTTGGGAATCGAATCCATCGCGTCCCGGTTGGTCGCGTACGACGCATTGAGCAAATCAAGGCCGACCTGCCTGATATACGGCAGGGAGGTGGGGATTTTCCCCGTCGAAAGCGCCAGGTTAAGCGCGGTCGCCGGAGGGAGGAAGCGATGGCTGGGGCGGTTATGACAATCCATGCAGTCAAACCGACGGACTTCGGTCTTCGGATCATAAATGTCCGGGGAAGGCGCGCCGGGGTCTTTGTACACGAGCGTATCCCCTTTGGAGTTGCTCACCCGAATCCAGGTAATGTTCTGTCGCTTGGGGTCGGTGGCCACGTATTCCACCTTATTGTCGCCGATCATATGCCAGTGAATCCCCTCAAGTTTGCCGGTGCGAGGGTTGCCGCCGCCGATTTTCACGAGCAAGCTGACCGTATAGGGCGAGTTCTTTTCATCGGTGCGGTAGTATGTCTTCGTGACCAGCTTCTCACCGTAGAATTGGCGCGGCCAGTGGCACCGTTCGCACGTTTCCTGCGCCGGGCGAAGGGAGTGCACCGGTGTTTCGATCGGACGAGCGAATGTGTTCCGGGCAGTCCGCCAGACCTGACGGAGCCCGTCGATTTTGGACCTTACATAAAACGACGCTCCCGGACCGATATGGCAATCGACACAGAGCACCCGGGCATGCGCCGAGTTCTCGTAGGTGACGAACTGTGGTTCCATCACCACGTGGCAGGTCTTACCGCAAAAATTGACCGAGTCGGTGGCTTCGTACGCGCGCGACCCGCTATAGGCGACAATCGCAATCATCACCACCGAAAGCCCCAGAAACATCCACAGGTTGCGCATGTATTTGGGGTCGGTGGGGTCAATGGACAAGCTGAACTTGACCTTTTCACCCCGTTTGCGCGCCGCGTGGACCTGTAAGAACACTGCGATAATGAACAACACCAGGCCGAGCGTGATCAAAGCCGGCGCGCCGATGAACGTGACCAGCGAGCTGTACGGATTGTCGCTCTTGCTGGAGAAGTCCAGCAGTAACAGAACTACGAAAGCAAAGGCCCCGGCCGCAAACAAGGCGCCGCCGACCGCCGCCAGCGGGTGCCGGTATAATGATTGTCGTTTTCGTTCGTCAGCCATGATATTTCAATTCCTTCGTCAACAGGTCCTCGTCATCACACTTCCTAAAAGGCCCCGCAAATCAGTCATTGCGAGTGTCGCCTTTGAGGCGACCGAAGCAATCTCTCCTTCTAATGCTCACGTAACGCCGAGGAGTAATTGCTTTGTCCGGCATCCGCTGGACTCGCGATGAGACGCTTTGGGCCGGTTGTCATTCGGCGGACGTGGGAATATAGGCCATTATCCGGGCGCGGCAACTGAATTAAGGAGACGACGACAATTTGACGGGCTAATGAATACTCAATGGTAGACAATAATCCGAGGATACGGAATCGACTTATGTAACTCTTTCTCGGTCAAAGAAAAGCGGCGACGCCGGGTGACGCCGCCGCAAAATCATGTTTGTCCGAACCGCCGGTTAAGATTTCTCCTTTGGTTCGAGTTTTTCCGACTGCTTCTTGATCTGCTTGGCGAATTCCTTTGCTACTCGATCGTACATGGCCGCTCCTGATTCCGCCCAACTCGTCACGTTGCCCGTAAAATCACCGCTAAACACGATCTGGTTCCCTCGACGTTCGACCAGTTCAAGATGGGTCACCACCTTGGCGCCGCCGGCCCACGCCCCGAACATGAATCGCATGAAGCCACTTCCGCGTTTGTACTCAAGGATACTTCCTCGTACTTCGTATGCAGGTCCCGCTGAATCGGACGCGCCGAGCAGAAATACCTCGGACTGTTCGAGATGCTTTTCCAGCACGCTTCTGAACTTGGAAATGTCTTCGAGAGTGGGTTTCTTACCCTCGGCCATGTCCAGGGGCAGCTGATCGGTGATGCCTCCGACTGATACCATCGACGGCTTGGCTATGGGCTGCTCAAGCGGTGTGATGATAGTATACGGCTTCACACACCCGCTAAACACCAGGGCCGCCAACAGCACCAGAGCCACAATGAGAATACGTTTGAACATTTAACCTCCTCCATCGAAACTGTGAATTACCTGCTTAATTCCCCATCAGGAACACGACACCGGCTTTGATATCAAACGAAAAACCTTTCATGGCCACGCTTTCCGCACCGGTATACCTGTTGAAAACTCGTGTCCAGACCCCCTCCAGACTGCCGCTTAGATCAATGCCGACCGTCTTACTTGTGCGTATGATGTATCCTCCGCCAAACACTTGTGCAAAACGCGTGTCGGAGAATGGCGCGACACTTACCATGAGCCGCTCCGATGCGGTGGTGTTGCGGATGTAGAAGCTGCCTTCAACGGAGTGGGCCACGGCGCCTATGCCGAAATAGAAATACCAGAAGTCGGGGAAATCGCGACGGTTCCCGGCCCGGCTCGTTTGCATCAACCCGATATAGTACCGCACTACAGAGGCGGACAAGTCAGAGCCGTCAAGTACGTAGGGGTACAATACAAGCCCGGCCAACCAATTATCGGATACTCTAATGCCCGACTTGGAGACGAGAAAATGAATCGCCAACTCATCGCTTACCGGTATTCTCATATCTGCTTCAAAACCAACCCCTGCCGTAAATCCCTCATAGTAATCGCCAAATGGGACGGAGTAGTTCGCTCGCCCTCCGATTGCAAAATCAAACGGTTTACCCAGTCGATGTCTTCTTACCCGTTGAGGGCGCTCATAGATGACCGGCGGCTTTGACGACCCCGGCACCTCCGGCTTGACCTCAGGAGGAGCGGGCTTTGGAGACTCGGTAGTCGGCGTATACCGAAGCGCGGCAAGAACGGAAGCGGTCACATCGAGGCCGTCGCTGTCCATTACACGTTCAATCCGCTCAGGCTGAATCTTTTGAGTCCATCCGCCTTGCTCGATAATCAACACATCATCGGTGGTATCAACCGAGAACGTGACGCCTTTGTATTCCTTGCCGTCTTTGAGGGTAACCGTGCCCGAACCCGCCAGAACCGAACCGGCCAGCAAGAGGGCGACACAAATGATGAAAAGACCCGTCCGTTTCATAATCTCCCCTTTCTGTCTAACGGACCTGCTTCTCCGTGTACTATAATCCGGAGATTCCATCTTGGCAAGAGGAAAGAGGATAAGAGAGTCGTAGATTCGCCGATGAATGTTTGGTTTAGAACGACACCGCGTCTTTCAAGGCCGCGGCCAAGTCGGGGTGACCGAACCGGAACCCCGCTATGGTCAGTTTATCAGGGTTAACTCGCTGACTGGCAAAGAATAACGAATCGGCCATTTCACCGAAAACCGTGCGAAGAACAAACGCCGGAACGGGAAATATCGCCGTT
>JBGOTX010000197.1:0-4578 GCA_041476705.1 Candidatus Zixiibacteriota bacterium | reverse complement strand
GCTCGATAAAAAACGGCTGTTCCTTGAGGTTCCTGAAGTTCTCGGCATGTCCATCTCTGCCGACGGTGATCACCGGAGGGTGCTCAACGGTGATGATTGTGTCACGCGCGAATCCGTCGAGACGCATCTTGACCAGGCCACGTTGCCACTCCAGCGTCCGCTCATAATCGACCCGTCCAAGTTGCAAATGCCAGCCAAACGATTCTGTTTGCGACGTGGCCGCCATCGCTACCGCAGGTGCAAAAGCAAATTCGACGGATCGGCCAGATACCCATGCACCTTGTGGAGGAACTGCACCGCCGTGTGGCCGTCGATCAGCCGATGATCGAACGACATGCCGAACGACGAAATATCGCGAATCACGATCTGGTTATTGACCACCCACGGCCGTTTGGCGATCTGGTGAATTCCCAGTATCGCCACCTGCGGTTGGCTGATAATGGGTGTCGAGGCGGTCGCGCCGAACATACCGGCGTTGGTGAGCGTGAACGTACCGTCGGAGACGTCGTCGGGCATCAGCCGGTTGGTCCGGGCCTTTTCACCCAATTGTTGAATTTCCACGGCCAGTTCGATGATCGACTTCTTGTCGGCATTCTTGATCACCGGCACGATCAATCCCTCTTCGCGAGCTACCGCCACGCCGATGTTGAAATAATTCTTGAGAACAATCTCTTTTTCGGTGAGCGAGGCGTTGATGGTCGGATAAAGCTTGAGCGCCACACAGGCCGCCTTGATAATAAACGGCATGAAGGTCAGGTTTGCGCCGTAGGTCGCTTTGAAATCCGCCTTCATCCGCTCACGGAATGTCACCAGTTCGGTCAGATCGATATCTTCAAACGTGGTAACATGCGCGGAGGTGGCTTTCGATTTGGTCATGTGGTCGGCAATCATCTTGCGCGCTCCCTGCAAAGGCAGGCGGGTTTCGCGCTGGTCGGCCGGAAGCGACGCAAAGACCGGAATATCAACCTTCACTCTGGGAGCAACACCCGCCGCCACGGCGGTTGCGACTGTCGAGACACTCGTTGCTGAAATTGTTGGCTGAGCCGGCGCCGGAATTGTGCCGGCCGCTAATCCGGCCGCCGCCGAGCGATGCTCGACCGTGCGCATCACATCTTCGACCGTCACCAGGCCGTCCTTACCCGTGGGTGTGATACCGGCGGGATCGACACCGTACTCCCGGATGAGGGTACGAACTTTTGGCGACATCTTCCCTTTGCCGACCGGCGCTGTTCCTTTGACTTCGGGCATGGCGGTCGCCATTACCGGCGCGATCGCCGCTGGAGCCGCTTTAGCTACGGGCGCGGTCTTTCCCTCGGGTTTGACCGATGTGGCAGTGGCGGCTCCTTTGCCATCGTCAATGGTAGCGATACGGGTCCCCACTGGCACGACCTCTCCCGCCTTGACAAACTGGGCCGTGAGAATCCCCGCTGACTCAGCCGGAATTTCAACATTGACCTTGTCGGTCATCAGTTCAACCAGCGCCTGGTTTATCGCGACTTTATCTCCAACCTTGACTTTCCACTCCAGAATGGTTCCCTCCAAAACGGATTCACCCATCTGGGGGACTAAGACATCGCTAACCATCGTTCATTCCTTATCTTAACGCGGACTTCGTTTATCCAAATTAGGGCTGAATATATGACATTTTTTACAATTGAGTCAAGCTACTGCCCGAAACAAACACGCGACCTGCTTCCACTCATAACCCGATGCGAGACGGATCGATACGGAATTCACCGGAACTCCCGCGTCAACTGATTTCGAGCATTTTTTCAAGCGCCAGGAGCGCCTCTGACCGGGTCGGCTCGGCCACCCGCACAGGCTTGAGCTCTTCGTAGTGTTCGAGAGTATGGGCCAAATCGTTAAGCGTCGTGCGATACATATTGGCACAGACCGGGCAGGTGTTGCCGGATAATTCAATGATCGTTTTGTCGGGAAAGTCGTGGGCCATCCGGTTGATAAGATTGATCTCGGTGCCGATGGCGATAATCGAACCGGCCGGCGCCTTGCCGCAATAATCCGATATGAATTTCGTGGAACCGTACGCATCGGCCAAATCGACCACCGAAGCCGGACACTCGGGATGTACGACCACCCGGACGCCCGGATACCGGGCTCTCACGGCCCCAACATGCTCGGGCGTGAAATTGGTGTGGACATGGCAGTGCCCTTTCCACAGGATTACCTTGGCTCGATCTATCTGCTCAGCCGACAAACCGCCGCCATCGCGTGAGAAATCCCACACCACCATTTCTTCGGGTTTCAGTCCGAACCTCTTGCCGGTGTTGTATCCCAGGTTTTCATCGGGGAAAAAGAACACCTTGTCCCGACGCTCAAAACCCCATTTGAGCGCGCCCGCGGCGTTGGACGATGTACAGATCACGCCGCCATTGCGGCCTGTAAACGCCTTCAGACCGGCGGTGGTATTCATATACGAGATCGGCATGATTCGTCCTTCGCCGCCGAACGGCTTGAGGTATTCCCAGGCCTCGAGGACATCGGCCATTTCAGCCATGTCGGCCATCGGGCATCCGGCCAACGGATTGGGCAGGTAGACTTGCTGGTGATCGGCGGTGAGAATATCCGCCGCCTCGGCCATGAAATGCACGCCGCAAAACACGATGACATCGGCTTCCTGCTTTTCGGCGGCAATTTTCGACAGCCCCCAGGAATCGCCGACATGGTCGCCGAACGCCACCACCTCGATTCGCTGGTAGTGATGCGCCAGGATGCACACCTTCTTCCCCAGTCGGGACTTGGCAGAGGTGATGCGCTCTTTCAGCTCATCGACACCCGCTTCGCGATACTCTTTGGGTAAAGAAAAATACATGGCTACTCGCTCGTCGGCTGTCCCTTCCCCTTCTGCGACCATTTCCGCATGACCGCCTCATGCTTTTCGGTGGAGTGCCCGGGATCAACCTTGGCCTTCGGCGTAAGATAGTGTTTGGCGTTGTTGACGGCAATCGCCACCTCGCCGCATCCGGTCGAGATCAACTTGAGTTTGCCATCATACGTGACAATATCCCCCGCCGCGTACACGCCCTCGATATTGGTGTGCATCCGGCTGTCCACCACGATGGCGTTCTTGTCGAGCTTGAGTCCCCACTCGGAGATGGGGCCGAGATTAGTCAAAAATCCGATATTGAAAATGATCGCGTCGACCGGCAGAGTCTCTTCCTCGCCGGTACGGGTCTGCACAATCGTGACTTCGCTCACCCAGTCCTCGCCGACAATCCGTTTCACTTCCCAGAACGGGAATTTCATTCGCACCCTCGACTCCATTACCTGGCGCACGGAATCATCATGCGCCGCGAAAAAGTCATTGCGATGAATGTGGGTGATCGATTTGGCGACCGGTTCGAGCATCATCGAATAATCGAATGCGGAGTCGCCGCCACCCACCACGAGAATATTCTTACCCTCAAAGTCGCGAATCCGTCTGATGAAATAGAAAATTCCGTGTCCTTCGAGCTCAAGCACGTTGGGGATATCCAGCTTGCGCGGGATGTACGCCCCCATCCCCGCACATACGATAACCGTCCGGGAGTGATGGACCCCCTTGTTGGTGGTGAGGGTAATGACCCCGTCATCGTTGCGTTTGACTTCGGAAACCTTTTCGCCCAGGCAAAATGTGTGGGGATACTGGCTGGCCTGTTCTTTGAGCAGGCGGGTGAGGTCTTTGGCCAGGATCTTGGGAAATCCGGCCACGTCATAGATATATTTCTCGGGATAGAGCGCCATCAGACCGCCGCCCACGTCGTCGAGCATGTCGATAGTTTTGAAGCGGGTCAGTCGGAGGCCGGCATAGTACATTCCATACAGCGCCACCGGACCGGCGCCTATAAAGGTGATATCGAACGGGGCGACGCCCGAATTATGCATCCCAGAGGTGTTCATAGGCGATCAGTTTAGTACAACCATTGAAACATGCCAAATGTGCCCGTACTCCGGCCGAGACACGTAATCGCCGCCAAGCCGACCGCGGTTTTCGTCTCTCGTCAGTCGGTGACGCGGACAGGTAATTTGGCCAGAACCTCGAACAGCCGATCGTGGTCCGGCAAGGACGTGAGCGGCACTCTTTCAATATACCGAATGATCCCCTGAAGATCGACAAGAAAGACGGCTCGCTCGGCGTAGCCGCGATCTGCAAGTACTCCGTATCTGGCGGCGGTGGCACCGTGTGGATGATAATCGGACATGAGCGGAAACGACAACCCGCCCATCGACCGCGCCCAGGCCGCATGGCAAGGGACGGAATCGACCGAAATTGCCAGAAGCTTGCAGTTAGATTCTGTGAACCGATGGAAAATCTCTTGAAACCTGGGAATCTGCTGAGCGCAGACGGGAGTCCAGTCCCCGGGATAAAAAGCAAGCACCACATTCTGCCGGCCCCGGTACCACGCCAGATTCAACTCTCCCTCCTGCCGCCTGCTCCGCCGCAACTCCCCGGTATCCGGCTCGAAGGATGTTGTGTCCCCGCAGCCCATGTTGGAGGCGACTATTACGACTACTTCACACGCGAAGGAACCTTTGTCGATCTGGTAGTTGTCGATGTTTCAGGCCATAGCATCGGTGCGG
>JBGOTX010000196.1:0-4599 GCA_041476705.1 Candidatus Zixiibacteriota bacterium | reverse complement strand
CCCTGGGTTCGCTCACCCGTGGAAAAATCGGCCGCGACATATTTACACAGCGCGCGCTGGGTGCGTTCGGGCTGGCCGGATTTCTCCTGCAGATGAGCATCTACCTGATCCCGCATTCCATCCAATTCAGCGCCGGATTGACCTATGCGGTCGGGTATGGTTTCATCGCCTTGATGGCGCTGATCTATGTCGCCGGACTGGTTGGTTCACGCGGGAAAGCGGTTTCGATCGGTAACGCCTGATGAGCACGACGGTCGCGCATCTGCCGAAATACATTGCCGAGCAGGCGGCGATTCTGGAACAAGCCGGAATTGAATCGGCCGCGGCCGAAGTGGAATGGGTTCTCTGCTATGTGCTCAATCTGGATCGTTTGCACCTTTACCTCTACGGCGCGACTCTTCTGAACGAGGAAAACCGTCGGCATGTCGATAAGGTGATTTCGCGTCGCGTAACTCGGTATCCGCTTCAATATATTCTCGAAGAATCCTGGTTCTACGGCCGGAAGTTTTTCGTGTCGCCGGCGGTGATGGTACCGACTCCTGAGACCGAGTTATTGTGCGAGGCGGCAATCAAGTTTCTGGGTCAGCGCGAGATTGAATCGCCCGGCATTCTCGATGTCGGTGTAGGGTCAGGAGTAATTTCGGTCACGATGGCGCTTGAAATCTCGGCCGCCCGGGTGGTAGCACTGGATGTGTCAGCAGGTGCGCTCGAAGTGGCCCGCCGCAATGCCGCCGATCTGGGGGCGACCGAGAAAATCGAGTTCCGTCAATCCGATTTCTTCGCCGCCGTCCAATCGAACGAGCGATTTGATCTCATTTTATCCAACCCGCCGTATATCGCCGAGCCCGACTATGCCGGATTACAGCCCGAAGTCCTCGCCGACCCTAAAGTCGCCATGACCGCCGGCCCTGAAGGACTCGACGCTATCCGCGCGATCGTTGAACAGGCGCCGAACTTTCTGGCTGAGGGGGGCCGAATCATATTCGAGATCGGATTCAATCAGGCGGAAAAGGTGGCGCGGCTGACTGAGCGCGATCCTCGCTACGATGAAATCAATATCCTGCGCGACCTCAACGATATCGATCGAATCGTCATCCTGTCCTGCCGGAGGGGATAGTGCCCCGCGAATCATTGGCCGAAATACAGGCACGGGCGCGGAAAATTATCCGATTGCTCCGTCAACGGTACCCCGAAGCCAAATGCTCGCTTGATTTTGGGAGTGTGCACCAGTTGATGGTCGCCACAATTCTCTCGGCGCAATGCACCGACGAGCGAGTGAATCTGGTCACCCCCGACCTGTTCAAGCGTTTCCGTACCGTGCAGGAATTTGCCGAGGCCGACTCCGCAGAACTGGAACGGCTGGTCTACACCACCGGTTTTTATGTCAACAAAGCCAGGGCGGTCAAAACCTCGGCCCAACAATTGGTTGAGCGACACCGGGGCGACGTTCCCCGTACACTCGACGAGCTTACCCGGCTGACAGGCGTGGGGCGAAAGACCGGCTCGGTTATCCTTGGGGTCGGGTACGGTATCGCGGAAGGTGTTGTAGTCGATACCCATGTCGGCCGGATTTCGCGTCTGCTGGGGTTCACATCGAAGGCCGATCCGGTCAAAATCGAGCAGGACCTGATGAAGGTCATCCCGCGTGGGGACTGGATTGATTATTCGCATTTGTTGATTTTTCACGGCCGGGCTATCTGCAAGGCCCGTACCCCCGATTGTCCTGCCTGCCCGCTCAAGAAACTCTGCCCGTCGGCGAAGGTGTAGGTCAGCCGACTCCCGGCGGTTATTACTGGAGTATGACAATCGTCAGTAGCGAATACGTGAGTGACTTACCGCACCTATTAGGTCCTGAGGGGCGCAAGCGAGGAACCCTATTCTTGCGCGTTTAGGGATTTTGCTCTTGACCCCCCCATGGCAGAAAGTATATTGAATTATCTGTAATCGGGATGGCCGGTAGTTATGAGAATTTCTTTGCAAACTGCCAGGGCAGTAGCGTGTGCTTGTTTCTTTGCCTTAACATCCCGCTCAGCCACAATTCACGTCCCGGCCGACCAACCGACCATTCAGGCGGGGATCGACGCGGCCGTCAATGGGGATACGGTGCTGGTGGCAGATGGGACATACACTGGAAATGGGAATAGGGATATTGATTTCAAGGGGAAAGCAATACTTGTCGCTTCTGAGCACGGTCCGAACTTAACCATAGTCGACTGCCAGGCCAATCCGGATAATCCTCATCGGGGCTTCAAGTTCGTGTCGGGGGAGGATTCGCTCACGGTACTCCAGGGTATTACAGTGCAGCACGCCGCGACTACCGGTCCGCCCGATTCTCTGAGATATGGGGCTGGTGCACTCTGCTGGAACGCTTCACCGACTTTTCGCAACTGCGTGTTCACAGCAAACTATGGCGAATACGGAGGAGGGGCGGCGGTCCGTGGAAACAGTAGCCCACTCTTTGAGAATAGTCACTTCCTGGGGAATTCCTGCATGACGTTTGGTGGCGGCGTATATGTTTGGACCAATTATCAGTCACCGTCTACCCGTTTTCGCCGATGCGTTTTCCAAAGTAACTTGGCTAGCGCGGGAGGAGCACTCTTAGCTGAGGTCTCGCATACTACTTCAGACTCGTGCGTATTTTTCAATAATTGGGCCCCAGACGAAGGCGGGGCGTGCGACTTTGGAGGCGGGACCCATTTCTTAAGAAACTGTACATTCGTCTCCAATTACTCCAACTCATTTGGCAATGCGATAGTGTCCTCTCATGGCAACCTGGAACTCAACAGTTGCTTGATCGCTCTCAATCGGGGCGGTGATGCGTTCCACATTGAGTCTGACACGAACTTAGTTTTCCTCTGTAATAATATCAACGGGAATCTCGGCGGCGATTGGGCCGGAGAAATTGCCGGCTACTTCGGGCAGGATGGGAATTTCTCTTCGGATCCATTCTTCTGTGATACGGCGGGCGGAAACGTATCACTCAGACAAACTTCACCTTGTTTGCCATCAATGAACTCGTGCGGTGTCCTCGTCGGCGCCATTGGCATTGGCTGTTCCGCAAGTGACGTAGCTGATACAGTTAATTTCATACCTGACGGGTTTGCTGGTATCGAGCAAAACTACCCTAACCCATTTAATCCCACGACTCACATATCATGCGTAATTCCGCGGCCGACTTATGTAGAAGTTGCCGTTTATTCCATTCGGGGGAGCCAGGTACGAGTCTTGTTTAGCGGTTTCAGCGCAGTTGGGCGGTTGCTTCTTCAGTGGGACGGCAAGGATAACCAGGGTCGCTCGGTGGCTTCGGGAGCATACTTCTGCCGGTTTCGCGCCGGCGACCAATCGGTCACCCGCAAGATGCTCTTGGTGAAATAATTAAGGGCCGTCGGGGGACAAAGCGGCGAAAGAGCGGGGTTGTGGCAGGCCCCGGTTTGATCTATATTTGCAGACCAGTTTTCGGGAGAGAATTATGTCCGACCGTGTACAACAGTTTAAAGAAGAACGCGCCCTGCTCAATGCCATTGTGCTCGGACGCGAAGACCTGAACATCAAGAGGTTTTTCGGCATCGACTCGGCCGTCTACCGCGCCGGGGCCTTGGATGCCAAAACCAAGGAACTGCTGGGATTGGTGGCGTCGCTGGTGCTTCGCTGTGACGACTGTATCAGCTATCACGTGATTCGCGTGAAAGAGGAAAAGGCGACCGATCAAGAGTTCGACGAAACGATGTCGATCGGTCTGGTTGTCGGCGGGTCGATCACCATTCCACATTTGCGACGAGCGTACAAATTATGGGAAGATATGAAACAGGCATGAAACTGATATTGACAATCCTGGCGCTGTTCATCATTTCAAGTGTCGGAGCTACCGACCCGGCGCCTCAAGTGCCGGTTGTCGGCAAAGTCCACGTACAACCGGATCACCGGTATCCGTGGTATTACGAACGTTTCCCGTTCATGGCGTATAAGGACACGGTTTTTTCGTCTGAGTCGGAATTTCTCTGGCCGGAAGGGTACCATCGGCCTGATTCAAATTCACTTTCCGGGTATCAATTGTGGGCGTCGTATCTGCCGCTGTGGCACCGCCAGCGTGAGCTGAGGTCGCTCTATTCCGGAAAAATATACAACGCCGATCAGATAAGCCGGCCCATTCATTTCCCGCGATGGCGCACGCAGTTCAGCGACAAGACTATCGCTCTTGAATTGTGGGCGCAGTATCTGGTCGTGAAGAAGAGGCCGTTCGATTTCAAGATTCAACCTGTCTCGGGGAAACCTTTGATTTACGACGACTACCTGTCCGGAAGTCTCGCGTACAACGGTCGCGATGAAGTGATTTATACTCCCACCCCGAAGCGGGACTCGAGTTACGATGAGTTCAGCGCTTTCGTCGAGTTATGCGATCGCCAAAGTAACTACAAGACCCTGGCCGGAAATTGTGATTCGGTGGCGGCTGATAAACTCCTTCCCGGTGACATGTACATCACCTGGATCGACGAAGGATACAAGGGCCGGGTCGTCTATTTGTTGACGATGGTAGTGGATTCTCTTGGACACAAACTGTTTACGGTCGGAGTCGGTTGCCCCGAAGAATGTGAATTCTAT
>JBGOTX010000195.1:0-4619 GCA_041476705.1 Candidatus Zixiibacteriota bacterium | reverse complement strand
TTCATCTCACACGACCCCGGTATCCCTACCGGGCTAACCCATACTCAATAGTGTCTGGTATTTATAACGTACCTGGCAAGCAAAAGTTCCGACTTTTTCGATAGGGTGTGAACGACATTACTTTTTGACCGGCAGGACATGGATGGCCTTAACGATTAATTCGACCTCATCGCCGACCTTCATTCCCATTTCCTCCACCGATTCCGTCGTCAGCACCGACGACATGGTCACCGGACCGGTGACTGCAAATTTGACCAGCGACATGATGTCGCCCGTTTTGACCGAGGTCACCTTGCCGGTAATGCGATTGCGCGCTCCGTATTTCATAGCATACTCCTTCTGGGTATTCCGATTATCAGAGAGTATACGAATCTCAACAACGCCGGGTCAAATGGTTGCTTGAAGCGTCGGGGCGGGGCGGGTATATTGGGCGCCATGCAAACGGCCCTTCATATCCGCGCCCTCGTCGACGAACTCAAGCGCGAAATCATAGGCGGCGAGATTGTTCGCACCGAGTTTTACAAGAAAATGCGCGCGGCCTACCTGTATATCAAATCGGAATCCGGAAGTTGGGCCTTTGGTTTTGTCTTTCATCCGGCCGGGTCGGGGGTGTTTTTGGCGCCGGCTTCGAAAATCGAAGTCGCCACTACCGAAAAGCCCTGGCCGATATTTGAATTGGCCGGAGCAAAAATTGTCGCGGTCGAGCAATATGATCTCGATCGACTGTTACGCTTTGAGGTTGAGACGCAATCAGGGAGGCGCACGGTGGTCTGCGAGGCGATTGGCCCCAACGGGAACCTTTGGTTCCTTGATGAGGATAGCCGGATTGTCGCGACTCTTCGCCACCGTGATCACTTACCGCGACAGGTCTACCAGCCGATGCCGCCGCGCGAGGGGCTGAATCCATTGTCTCTCACGTCATCAGATTTGGAAGCGAAACTCGCATCGCTTGCGGAGCACACCCAGTCAATTGTTACATTCATCGAAAAGCAGGTGCTCGGGTTCACCCGTACGCTGGCCCGAGAGGCGGCAGTACGGGCGAAAGTGGAAAAGGCCTCCACGCATGATTTGAGTCCGGATCAGATTGGCCGATTAACTGTAGAGATTCGCGCTCTGGCCGGTCTGTTTACGTCCGAGCAGACCGGATATCTGCATACTGTGCGGGATGGGCTCGAAGTCTTTCCGTTCAAGCTCCACGGTGACGACGTCGCCACGCCTGAGAGGTACAAAACGCTCTCGCTGGCGGTGATGGCCATGATGACTTTGCGTCAGGAGACCAAGACCGATTTCGACGAAAACAAAGTCATTGTTGCCGCCGCGGCCAAACAGGTCGAGCGGTTGCACACCCGGCAGGAAAAGATTAAGGCCGATATAACGCAAGCCGCCGATTTTGAGACGTACAAGCGGTTGGGCGATCTCCTGCATTCCAATTTCAGCCGCCTCAAGCGCGGGATGAAACATATCACGGTCGAGAACACCTTCGCCCGTCCGCATGAGAAGATCGAAATCCCTCTGGATTCGGCCCTAACCCCACAGCGGAATGTCGAAAGTTATTACAAGAAGCACCGCAAGGGGAAAGAAGGACTTGAACTACTGGAACGGCGGTTGGAAGTCACAAATCAGGAGCTTGAGACATGGCGCGAGATTCTCAAGCATCTCGAAGACGACTTTGAGTCGGCGCGCCAGAGGTATCAGGAGGAGCTGGCTTCGCTGTTGCCCAAAGAGCGGGTGAAAACCGCCGAAGTCGTGCGATTGCCGTACCGCGAGGCCACGCTGTCGACCGGCCTAACTATCTTTGTTGGTCGCGACGGTTCCGACAACGACCGGACCACCTTTGAGTTTGCCAAACCGTACGAACTCTGGTTCCACGCCCAGCAGTGTCCCGGCTCGCACGTGGTGATGAAATTTCCGAACAAGTCGTTTGCGCCGTCAAAGCGTGAAATCGAAGAAACCGCCGCGATTGCCGCCTTTCACAGCAAGGCGAAGAATGATTCGCTGGTGCCGGTGATCTATGCCGAGCGGCGATATGTCCGCAAACCGCGCAAAGCCAAGCCGGGATTGGTGACGGTGGAAAAAGAAAAGTCGGTGATGGTGGTGCCGAAGAAGCCGAACCTATAAGCCGGCCTTTTGCATTTTGCCTAGCCGTATTGTTCTCGCCATCGAATTCATGAATGCAGCCTCATCGGCGTCAACGAGCCCAAATAGAATCGTGCCGTCTTCTCTTGCAAACAAATGTTTTTTCGGATGTGAAAACGAATGCTTCGCAACGATGAATAGCCACAGCACACCGCCAAGAACGAACCTGTATCCCTGATACCCCCAGTAATACCCCCGGTCTGGAGGCATAATCAGCTGATTCAGAGTGCGTTCTTTGAGTTTGGTTGTAAGAAGTATCGCCGGAACACACCCATACTCCCACGATTTTCCGGGATCTGCGGCGAGTAGCCTGAGTCTTAGATACTCGGCATGCGGTCCCAAATTCACGCTATCAAAATAAGGCAATGTGGAAATGCCGGCGCGCCACAGCAAAGATAAAAGAAACAACTTGTACTTTGGGTAATCAATATCCGTAAGAACAATCATATTTTGTTCCTTCGCGATAGTTATTGGAACACCTCCGCTGAACACCTCACTCACATATTTTTCCCAGACTCCTATTCTCCCGTCGCAATCCATGCACAGGAGAGGCTCTCTAAAGCCCTGTTGTTCGAATTGGTTCTGCGACTGCTGATTCAACGGCATTAAGACAAAGCGGTGCTTTTCATCATAAAGCGGCTTATAGCACCATTCGGGAATGATGTGTGAGTTAACTAAGGGCTTGATCTGACCACACAGCTTACACGGAATCGAGTCGTTTGATTCTTGCCTCTGGGACATGACAGGTAACAAATGATGCCATAAGAAATTGTCAATCACTAATTGTGCAATGTCACCCCGGGCGAAGACCCGGGGTCCAGCAGGTAGATATTGGCACCAAGGTTGGATTTTGTATGATACTGCTGGGCCCCGGCTCTGCGGAGCTCGTTACGCTCGCTCCTGGGCCGGGGTGACAATTGCGAAAACCGAGGAGAGATTGCTTCGGTCACGCGAAGAGCATGACACTCGCAATGACATTCTGGTGTAGGTCAATCGCGTCTTCGCGGTTGACGTCTTGCATTTGGGGTGATGATAGAAACCTATCGCTCTATCTTCTCGCCGGTCATCACTTCGATTTCAGAAAGAAGCGTGTCGACCAGTTCGGATTCGGACATCCGCTTGACAATCTCGCCCTTCTTGATCAGCATCCCACGGCCATCGCCGCCGGCAATGCCGACATCGGCGGCCGCCGCCTCCCCCGGACCATTCACTGCACACCCCATCACCGCTACTTTCAGCGGGGTTTTAATATGGCGGGTTTTGCGCTCGACCAGTTCAGCCATCGGGATCATATCGATCTGACACCGCCCGCAGGTGGGGCAGGCGATAACTTCGACGCCGTCGTTCTTAAGCGCGCACGAGGTCAGAATCTGCTTGGCCACGCGGATTTCGTGGATCGGGTCGGCGGTCAGCGACACGCGGATCGTATCACCGATTCCCGTCATCAAAATCGCGCCGATACCAACCGATGATTTGATGCTGCCGGTGTCCAGCGTGCCGGATTCGGTAATGCCGAGGTGCAGGGGGTAGTCGCACTTTTCGGCAAGCATGTGGTAGGCCCAGAAAGCGGTGACCGTGCTGGTCGATTTGACGGAAATCACAATGTCATGAAAATCCATATCCTCGAGAATCCTGATTTCACGCAGAGCCGCCTCGACAAACGCCTCGGGATTGTCGTGACCGTACTTTTCGAGCACGTCTTTCGGGAGTGAACCGGAATTGACGCCGATCCGAATCGGAATGCCTCGTTCTTTGGCCGCCTTGGTGACTTCGCGCACTTTCCACTCAGCGCCGATATTGCCGGGGTTGATGCGAATCTTATCGAACCCGGCTTCGATTGCTTTCAGCGCCAGCTTGTACTGGAAGTGAATATCCGCCACGATCGGTTTGGACACCCGTTTGCGAATTTCGGCGAGGGCGTTGGATTTTTCGTGATTGAGCACCGCCAACCGGACGATATCGGCCCCGGCCTCGAAAAGCTGGTTGATCTGTGCGACCGTGGCGTCGACATCGGCCGTGTCGGTCGTGGTCATCGACTGAATGGCAATCGGAAATCCACCGCCGATGATGACATCGCCGATTTTCACCGCCCGGCTCTTGCGCCGTTTGATTGGGTAGCTAAGTTCCATACTGTTTTGTTGACCCGATGGTCCCATCAAAGGTATATAATGTAGGTGAAGTCCGAAAGGTTGCAATGAAAACTTGGATAAAATCAGTCTGGGTTAAACGATTGGTCCCCTTGGTATTGCTGGCGGCTTTCTGGGGCGGGTACCGGGCATGGCAATCCTGGCAGGAATCGGCTCGTCTGGCCAAGGCGGATCGACTTGGATCGGTTGTCGCGCAGGTCTGGGTCGGCACGGCCAAGTATCGCCATGATCCGGCCCGATACATCGCCTGGCGTGATTCACTTTTGAAGGCGCGCGGGGTGACTCGCGAGGAACTACAGGCGTATGTTGCCAACCACGGCGACGAGACAAAGGAGT
>JBGOTX010000194.1:0-4643 GCA_041476705.1 Candidatus Zixiibacteriota bacterium | reverse complement strand
AGATACTGTCTTTCATGTCAAGGGTTGATAGGCGGGGTTGAACGGTTTTCTCGATATCAGCATGGCCCTCAGGATATTTAATAGTTTTCGCATGCAGGCGGTGAGAGCGACTTTTTTGGGTTTGCCGCGCTCCACGTAGCGGTCATAGTGACGCTTAAGAATCGGGTTGTATCTCACGGCCACGAGGGTCGGCATGTACAACGCTCGACGTAGTCGGGCATTCCCGGCTTTGGCGATGTGACTTTTACCGCGTACCGAGGTTCCGGATTGTCGCTCGCTCGGAGCCAGCCCGGCATGAGCATCCAGTTGCCGACGGGTGTGCTGGGTCAAGGCATGACCGCCATACGCCAACAACTGAGCCGCAGAGCATTTGCCGATTCCGGGAATAGACACTGCTATAGCCATATCCTCAGCCAGAGTCGTATCGCTTTGACATAACCGCGTAATCGCCGCCTCGATGGTCGCCAATTCCTGTGTCAGCGTCGCCACAACTTCCGCGGTCGAGGTGGCAATGACCGCCGGCAGGTGGGTCAGATGCTGGTGTGCATGACGACGATTGGCCCACCTCCGGATTTCATCACGGATAGCATCGGCGTGGGTTACCAGAGCCTTCAGTTCTTGTTGCGCCGCCGAGGGAGGTGTCCACGCTACCGGTGTCTGCGACCGGACAAAGTCACAAATGAGTTGCGCATCGACACTATCCGTCTTGGTGCGGCGTAGCACCGCTCGACCGTACGCCTTGATCTGGGCCGGGTTGATCACACTGACCGTCACGTCCGGATACGCCCACAGCGCCAGGGCAATTCGACTGCTATACACTCCGGTCGCTTCCATACCGATATGGATAGCCCGCGACCCCGCCTGCGACTTCACCCACTTCATCAACCGCTTCATATCCGGCAGACTGGTGCCAAACGCCCTGGGTTTCTGTCCCACAATCGCCACCATGACCTCGTCTTTGCCGACGTCAACGCCAACCGACAATCGCTCCTTGCTCATTGTTCACCTCGCCGCTATCTTGTGCTCATTGAGGACGCTGTCGCCAACCTTGTGCATGCAGGCTGTTCTCACGAACGCCTCAGATACTGTTCGGCGTAGCGATCCTGTTACAGACCGGGAGAACTTATCTACGACTCAGGCTCTAAGGCCTTGGTCACTCGGCAGTTTCATCCCGGTCTGTTCTTTAATTCGGAATAATCCTGACGAAACCAAGATACAAGGTCACTCGCGTCTTTGCGGGTGACAAGTTACATGAAACGTTCGGGGGAGCCGAGCGTCGCCTCGTGCAGGTGCTCATAAATCGAGCCGGAAGGTGTGAGAGTCGATTTGAACAGGACCAGGCGATCAAAGACAAATGACATCGGCGCCAAGCGAAACTGCTGAATCGCCATCAGGAGGGCTTCGAGGTGATCAGTATCTTTCACTCGGCCCAGCGTAAGGTGCGGTCTGAATCGTTTCGTCTCCGGCGCGAAGCCGAGTTCTTGTACACCGCGTTCAAGGGCGTCGGACATTGTTGCCAGTGGCTCGGTGTTTGCACCCAACCCGACCCAGATCACCCTCGGACGTTTCAAATCCGGGAACGCGCCGAGTCGGTCCAGAGTACATTCGACCGGAGCGGATGTGCCGGCGATCTTATCCATCAGCGCACCGATTTCGGGGACAAGCTTTTCATCGGTGTCGCCCAGGAACCGGGCGGTCAGGTGGATATTTGTCGGCGCGACCCAGCTTACCCGCCCCCCCTTCTGCTTGAGCAGGAAACCTATCCGCCCCAACTCCTGCTCAACCTCGTGGGAGAGCGGCCAGGCGATAAAGAGCCGAATCATGTCATCCCCAGCAGATCGCGTCTCAGCAGTTCCAGAGCCGCGTAGACAGCGCGCGTGCGGTTTGTCTGGCGCTCAACCCCGAGACGAAAGTGGCGGGCGTAGGTCCCCTTTGGTCCGGCCAGTCCAACCCAGGTCGTGCCGACGGGTTTTTCATCAGTGCCGCCATCGGGACCGGCCACGCCGGTGATTGAAACGGCATAGTCCGACCCGAGGAGCCGTCGCACCCCCTGGGCCATGGCCAGGGCGGATTTTTCCGAAACTGCGCCGTCACTGTTCAGTATCTCCGGGGGAACAGAGAGCACCGTTTGCTTTACTTTGTTGCTGTAGGCCTGTACGCCTCCCAGAAAATAGGCCGATGACCCCGGGACCGAGGTCAGTACCGCCCCAAGTTCGCCGCCGGTGCACGACTCCCCCACGGCCACTGTTTGTTTGAGATCGATAAGCAGGCGGCCGATAACGCCTTCGAGAGTGTCGTTGTCCCGCCCAAAAAGATACTTTCCGGCCGCCTGTTCGATATGAGCGGCCAGCGCCTCGGCTTTGTTGCGGGCCTCGGCCTCCGTTGCGCTCGTGGCAAGGATGCGAAGGTCCACGCCGCTGTAAGTCGGCAGGTACCCCAGCCGAACGCCCGGTTCAAGTTTCAAACCGGGCTGAATCAATTCCGCCAATCGGGATTCGATAATTCCGCTGGTGCGAAGCTTGATCAATTTGATCGCTTGATCGGTCGATAGGGATTTCAAGTAGGGGAAGAGATCGTCGGTAGCTATCTGTTTCATTTCGCGGGGTACGCCGGGAAGGGCGATGAAATGACGATCCTCTTCGGCGATACAGATGCCCACCGCCGAGCCGAACTTGTTTGGAAAGAACCGCGCCCCCTGAGGCAGGAGGGCCTGATTCTGGTTCATGGCCGGCATCACCAATCCGCGGGCGGCATACCGCGACTTGATCTCCTCAAGAATATCCTCGTGATAGATGAGATTGCGCTTGAAGACCTTCACGATTGCTCGCTTGGTGATATCGTCGTCGGTCGGGCCGAGTCCGCCGGTAACAACCACCACCTGCGTTCGCTTGAGCCCCTGACGGATCGCCGTCTCCATGGTCTCGAGGTCATCGCCGACTGATGTCTGATATACAACGGTCACCCCGATCGCGGTCAGTTCGGCGGCCAGCCAGGCGGCGTTGGTGTCGACCGTGTGTCCGGTCAGGATTTCATCGCCGATGGTGATAATTTCAGCAGAGAGCGGCATCGGTGTTCACCTCAGGAACTCATAGCACGGACGATAACCAAATATAGCTGTACGGCGATATTGGCGTGAATACCGGCGAAGATATCATCCATGGTCACTCCCCAGCCGCCGGGGAGCCGCTCGCTCTGCCGGGCGGGCCACAGTTTGACGACATCGAAAAACCGAAACGCCACGAAGGCGATAAAATAATTAACGAACGACACCGGCACTAACAAAACGGCCACAAACATGCCGGCCCATTCATCGATGACAATTTTCTTGGCGTCGTGGCCGAACAATTTCTCCGCCTCGCCCGCCGACCAGACCGATATGAACAGCAGGGCCGCGGTTGAGACGAGCAGAGCGGCGGGGTGACCGCCGACGACAAAGTATAAGAGTATCCACGGCGGAATCGTGCCGACCGTGCCGGGCACAAGCGGCGAATACCCTGAGAACAACCCGGTGGCGACACCTTTGACAAACCATGATTTCATGTGTGGTGATTACCTCAGAACGCTTCGGATCATGGAAGAGTATTTCACGATATAGTCAAGACCGGTCCAGACGGTGATAATCGCGGTGATCCACATGAACCAGTTGGTATAGAGAACGGCGTCGAATCCGGCCAGCGGCGACGGTTGTACCTCATAAAAGTCGAAAGCGCTATGCAGGCAGATATACGCCAACACCAGTGCGACCACCCACATCTGCAAAAACGTCTTCACCTTGGCCCCGAACGTGGGTGGAATGATCACCCCCTTATAGGCCGCGACCAGGCGAAGGCCGGTAATTAAAAACTCACGGCCAATAATGAGCATCACCGGAAAGGGAGAGACATACCGGAGCGCGGTGAAACTGATGAGAGCCGATGATACCAAAATCTTGTCCGCCAGAGGGTCCATGAACTTGCCGAACCCGGTTATCACCCCCCGTTTGCGGGCGTAGTATCCGTCGGCCAGGTCGGTCAGGGCGGCAAACACAAACAATCCGAGACCCAACAGGCGCATCGGGAAAGTGTCGATCAGGAAAAAGAACATGAATACGGGGGAGAGGACGATCCGCAGAAGGGTAAGGAAATTGGGGATATTCATCGTGCCGACAAACTACGGCTTGAGCGCACAAGAATCAACCACGAGCGCAGTGCGATCGGCGACGGTTCTTCGTGGTGGAATGCGGCGCGGAAATAGGCGTGATGCGTAAGGTGTTGACCCAAAAGAAAAACCCAGGCAGGTGGTCATCCTACCTGGGTGGACGATATTAGGTAATCCACAGAAAGAGTAACACTTTCCGATTGCGAGTACATGATAACACATCCCCAAATGGTGTCAAGAAGATTTTTTAGGGTAGTTTCAAGATTTTTCTGTGGCCCCGTCTGCGCCCAGAAAAGCAGGTTGTTCCCCACCCGGTTGCTATCATAATCAGTTGTAACACAAGGGGTTAACTTATACTCCTCATCTTTTCGAACTACGGGCAAGAGAGGGATAGTCGGAAAAGTGGTATCCAAGAATCTTGCCTGCCCGTCTGTCAGGGCTGGCTGTCGTCCCCGAATCCCTCGGGTACATTCAAGGCGCGGGGGATAAAATCAAGAGATGGCAGT